>JAGNNA010000265.1:2023-7207 GCA_017990895.1 Reyranella sp. | reverse complement strand
AGCGACGTGTTGCTTGTATGCCAACTTGTAGTGTCCTAGTGTCGCTGCGCAAAGGACATCTGGTGGGGCATCCCCCGCTCATCATGCAGCTTACCTGTTCCAACTGCGGCGCGCGATACGCCGTCGGCCCCCTGGCGATCGGCCCGGCAGGTCGCACTGTCCAGTGTGTACGCTGCAGCCATCGCTGGTTCCAGAAAGCCGCTTCGCCGTCGGTCGCCGAGCCGACGCCGGACATGCAGCCTGCACCGACCACTCCTCCCGTGCCCGACGTCGTCATCCGGCCGTCGACGCCGGGCGCCGGTCTGCCGGCCCTCACCACGCCGCCGCCGAAGCGGAAGACCAACTGGGGCACCTGGATCGCCTACGCGATCGTCCTGGTCGTGCTGCTCGGGGGCGCGGCCTACGCCTATCGCGACCAGATCAAGGCCCGGCTGCCCGCCTCGTGGCGCACCCTCCTGCATCTCGATGCCGCGAACGCGCGGCAGAACGCGACCCAGGTGGCGCGCGCCCATGTCGGGATCGACATGGCGACCACCAAGATCGATCTCATCGACGGGCGTTACGTCGTGGCGGGCGAACTGATCAATACCGGGACCGCTCCCGGCTCGACCCGCCAACTGAAACTGGTCTTCCGGGCCGGCGAGCAGGTCCTGGCCGAGCGCGCGATGCCGCTGGTCGAGGGGCCGATCGCGCCCGGCGCGCGCCGCAGCTTCAGTCTGCCGCTTGACGAACCGCCCTCGGGTGCGACCAACATCGTGCCGACCGTCGATTAGCGCTCCCACTGACGAGAGTTCACGTTGCCCGACCGCACCACCTCCGACCGTCCGGTCGTTTCGATCCGTTTCTCCGCCGCCGAGATCGCCTCGCGCGTCGAGGAGATGGCGACCGACCTTGCCGGCAAGCTCGAGTCCGACACGCTGGTGGTCTCCGTCCTGAAGGGCAGCTTCGTCTTCGCCGCCGACCTGATCCGGGCGCTGAGCCGCGCCGGCGCCGACTGGTCGATGGATTTCCTCACCCTGTCGAGTTACGGCAGCGGCACTGAGACGAGCGGCAACGTCCGCATCGTGCGCGACATCGTCGACGATGTGCGCGACCGCGACGTGCTGCTTGTCGATGACATCCTGGAGTCCGGTCTGACGCTTAGCTTCGCCAAGAAGCTGCTGGAGGAGCGCGGCGCCCGGCGCGTCTCGATCTGCACCCTGCTCGACAAGCCGGCCAAGCGCCGCACCGATCTCAAGGCCGACTTCGTCGGCTTCGAGGCGGGCGACGAATTCCTGGTCGGCTACGGCCTCGACTGGGCCCACCGCTTCCGCGGCCTGCCCTTTATCGGCGTGGTCGAGAAGACGGCGTAGCCGGTCATTGGAGCGCGCCATTCCAGTGGCGCAGTCATGATCATGAGCGCCACTGGAGTGGCCCGCTCCGTTGAGGCGACTCGCCCGCCTCAGTACGTCTTCAGCAGACGGTCGATGTAGTCGAGCTCTTCCTTGGGACGCAGCTGGTCGCCGGCGCGGCGGCGCAGTTCGTCGAGGATTTCGCGGCTGCGCTGGCGCTCCAACTCTAGCGGCACCTTGTCGGAGCCGGAGTCGATCGCGTCGCCGTAGTTTCCATCGGAGCGGCCCAGCGGGTCGCGGTCCTCGCTGCGGCGCTCGCGCTCCTCGATCTCGGCGATGTCCTGGTTGTTGCCCGGACCGCGCTGCTGGCGCAGCTGCTCGGCCATGTCGCCCATGCCCTGCTGCAAATTATCCAAGGCACGGCGCTGGGCGCGGGATGCCTCGCGCGGGTCGCCGCGACGCAACGCCTCCTCGGCCTCGCGCATCGAGCGCTCGGCGCGGCCGAGCGATTCCGGCATCTGCAGGCCGTTCTCGTCGAGCTTCTGCATGAACTCGCCCAGCCGGCCGCGCAGACTTTCCTGCTGGCCTCGCTGCTGCTCGCCCCACTGGCCCTGACCCTGCCCCGGCTGCTGGCCGCGCTGCCCCTGCTGACCTTGTTGGCCTTGCTGACCCTGCTGCCCGCGCTGACCTTGCTGGCCCTGCTGGCCGCGTTGGCCCTGCTGCTGACGGCCCTCGCGCTCGGACTCGCCCAGCAGCTGATTCTGCCGGCGCGACAGCTGGTCGAGCTGGTTCATCATCTCGCGACCCTGCTGGTTGCCCTGGCCCTGCTGGCCTTTCTGACCCTGCTGCTGGCGCTGCTGGCCGTTGGGGTTCGCCATCATCGGGGTGGCGTTTTCCATCATCTTGCGCAGCTCCTCGAGCATGCGCTTGGCCTCTTCGCGCTGGCCGTTCTTGGCCATCTCGCGAATCTTGTCGAGCATCTTCTGCAGGTCGTCGCCGGTGATGGTGTTGTTCGGATCCATCTTCTCCGCCTGCTCTTCCATGCGGCGGCGCTCGTCGGGATCCTTCATCTTCTCGGCCAGCTCGCGCTGCCACCGGGCCATGGCGTCGTAGAGCTGCTGGATCAGCTTCTCGATCTCCTCGTCGCCGGCCTGGCGCTGCATCGCGTCCTGCAGCTCCTGCCGCGCCTGCTCGACCGCGCGCTCGGCGTCGGACGTAGCGCCGCTCTCCAGGCGCATCGCGAGATCCCAAAGCAGCTTCTGCGTGTCGTCGATCGTCTCCTTCTTGTCGTTCTGCGCCAGGCGAACCGAACCGATGCGCAGGCCGAGCTGGACGACCGGGTCCTCGCGGTAGCTGGACGGACTGCCATGGATCAGGCGCATGCCGTCGGCGACGTCGATCCGATAGCCCTTGGGATCGCGCGTCAACGCCTTGCGCAGCACGATCAGCGCGCGCGCCGTCGGGTCGTTGAACACCCGCTCCGGCAGCAGGAAGGTCTCGACCGAGCTGCGGCCCTTCTGGCCGAGCGCATCGGTGGCGAACAGCATAACCGTGACCTTGAGGCCGGCCCAGGGATGGCTGGTGAGATCGCGCACGAAGGTGTCGGCGATCTTCTTGGCGTTGCCCGCAACCGGCAGGTCGACGCGCAGCACCTCGGGCTCCTCGTCGCTGCTCAGCGCATCGTCGCCCAGCACGCTGCCATGGAGGCGCATCTGCAGCTGGACGCCGGTGATGCCGAAATCGTCGCCGGCCAGGTACTCGACCTTGGTCGACCACTTGTCGACGCCGATCGGCCGCGTGAACTCGATGGTCGGGGCGAGGTCGGGAATGACGTGGAGCTTCCAGCGCGCCTGCTCGTCGCCACGCGCCTGCAGGGTGATCTGCTTGCCCTCGGTGATGACTTCCTCGACCTGGTACTTGCCCTTGCTGACGGTCGAGAATTCGGTGGCCTTGCCGTCCACCAGGAGCTGCGGCGGCTTGCGGCCGCGCACATCGTCGACGAAACCCGCGATCTTGCTGCCGACGGGAACGCGCAGAACCTTGTCGGGATCGGCCATGTCCAGATAGACCGGCGGCTTGCCGGTATAGGCTGGCGGCGCGATCCACAGGTTGGCGACGACCGGCGGCGGCGGCGGAAAGGCCGGCGTCACCGCGGCAGCCATGCGATCGCTGCGCCAGCCACCCGCCACGGCGATGGCGACCACCAGTGCCAGCAGCGGCACGAAGCGCAGGGCCCACTTGTCCAGGCTGGCGAGGCCGGGATGGGCCGGCCGATTGCTCAGGCCGGCGAGGCGCTCGGCCTCGCGACGGCGATGAGCCTCCCACAGGGCCTTGGCCATCGGGTCGGCCGTGCCGGCGGCCAGATGGTCCTGCACGGCCACCAGCGGCCGGTGCGGAATCTCGCTGTCGCGTTCGAGGCGGCGGATCGAGGATTCTCGCGTGGGCCAGGAAAAATCGCGCAGCTGCCACCAGCTGAGCCCAGCGAAGGCGAGCGCGATGGCGGCGAGGATGCCCGTATGCACCCACGGGGCCAAGCCGGCGAACAGGTCGAGATGGGCGGCAGCGACGAACAGCGCCACGAACGACAGCAGCGGCACGAAGCTCGGCCAGAGGCTTTCCCAAGCCAGGGTCGCCCGCGCCAAACCGATCTTGCGTCCCAGCCCGGGGGCCTGGATCGTCGGGGTGGTCTGGCTGGCGTCCATCGACGTCCTTTCGTTAACCTTCTCGGCTTGTTAGGCCTTCTTCGGCTCCATCCAGGGCGGGAACCGCTCGGCGGAGATCATTTCCTCGACGGTGGGCCTCGGTCGCGTAACCGCAAACCGCGTGCCATCCACCATCACCTCGGGCGCCAGCGGGCGGCTATTGTAGCTGGAAGCCATGACCGCCCCATATGCGCCCGCCGACCGTACCACCACCAAGTCGCCCGCCGCCAGCGGCGGCAGATCACGGTTCTGTGCCAGGAAGTCGCCGGATTCACAGATGGGACCGACTATGTCGCAACGGATCGTGGCGGCATCGCGGCGTGGCTCGCGGACCGGCTGGATTTCGTGCCAGGCCTCGTAGAGCGTCGGTCGGATGAGGTCGTTCATCGCCGCATCGATGATAACGAAAGTCTTGGCAGAGCCTGGCTTCACCAGGATGACCTCGCCCACCAGCACACCCGCCTCGCCGACCAGCCGGCGGCCCGGCTCGAAGGCGAGTTCACAGCCCAGCCCCTCGGTTTCGCGCGCCACCACGGTCATGAATTCGGCGATCGAGGGCGGCTTCTCGTCGGCATAGACGATGCCCAGCCCGCCGCCGATGTCGAAACGCTCGATCGTATGGCCGTCCTCACGGAGCTGTCCGATCAGCTCGCGCACCCGCACGATGGCGTCCCGGTAGGGTGCCAGCGAGGTGAGCTGCGAGCCGATATGCATGGCCACGCCGACGACGTTCAGGTTCGGCAGCCGGCCGGCCAGCGCGAAGGCCTCGCGTGCCAGGTCGATGTCGATGCCAAACTTGTTCTCCTTGCGCCCCGTCGTGATCTTGGCGTGGGTCCTGGCGTCGACGTCCGGATTCACACGGATGTTGATGTCGGCCTTGAGGCCGAGCTGGCCCGCGACGGCGTTCAGCGTCTCCAGTTCGGCCGAACTCTCGACGTTGATCTGGCCGACGCCGGCTTCGAGCGCCGCCATCAATTCGGACGGCTTCTTGCCGACACCGGAATAGATGATGCGCTTTGCCGGGATGCCGGCGGCCAGCGCCCGCTTCATCTCGCCCACGGAGACGATGTCGGCGCCGGCGCCCATTTCGCCGAACAGGCGGATGACGGCCAGGTTGCTGTTGGCCTTCATCGCGTAGGCGACGCTGGCGT
>JAGNNA010000265.1:0-1923 GCA_017990895.1 Reyranella sp. | reverse complement strand
ATGCCGGCGGCCAGCGCCCGCTTCATCTCGCCCACGGAGACGATGTCGGCGCCGGCGCCCATTTCGCCGAACAGGCGGATGACGGCCAGGTTGCTGTTGGCCTTCATCGCGTAGGCGACGCTGGCGTTCATCCCCTTGATGCCGTCGGCGAACTCTTGCCACGCGGCGCGCAGGGCGCTGGCGGAATAGCAGTAGAACGGCGTGCCGACCTGGGCCGCGATGGTGGCGAGCGCGACGCCCTCGGCGTGCATCTCGCCATCCTTGTAGGCGAAGACGCTCATCGTCCGCGTCCCCCCGCCTTGCCCAGGAAGCGGCGACGCGCTTCGGCGACGGCACGCGCGACGTTCGCGGGCGCGGTGCCGCCCAGGCTCTTGCGCGCATTGACCGACGCCTCGACGGTCAGCACGCGAAAGACGCTCTGGTCAATCTTGGGCTCGACCGCCTGCATCTCCTCGAGCGACAGCTTGTCCAGGTCGATCCCCTTGTCGGCCGCGATGCCGACCAGACGCCCGGTGACGTGATGGGCCTGGCGGAACGGCAGGCCGACCTTGCGCACCAGCCAGTCGGCGAGGTCCGTCGCCACCGAGTAATCGGCCGAGGCCACGGCGCGCATGCGCTCCGGATTGGCCTTGAGGTCGCGGATCATGCCGGTCATCGCCGCGATGCCGAGTTCGAGCGAATCGGCGGCATCGAACAGCGGCTCCTTGTCCTCCTGCATGTCCTTGCCATAGGTCAGCGGCAGGCCCTTCAGGATGGTGCAGAGCGCTACGAAGGCGCCGACGATGCGGCCGACCTTGGCGCGCGTCAGCTCGGCAGCGTCCGGGTTGCGCTTCTGCGGCATGATCGAGCTGCCGGTCGTGAAGGCATCCGACAGCGAAATGAAGCGGAACGGCGCAGAGCACCAGATCACGATCTCCTCGGAGAGGCGCGACAGGTGGACGGCGGTCGTCGAGGCGGCGGCGACGAACTCGATCACGTAGTCGCGGTCGGAAACGGCATCGAGCGAGTTGGCCATCGGCCGGTCGAAGCCCAGCGCCTTCGCGGTCTTGCGCGAATCGATCGGGTGCGGCGAGCCCGCCAGGGCCGCGGCGCCCAGCGGCGATTCGTTGAGACGCGCGCGGCAGTCGGCGAAGCGGCTCCGGTCGCGGCCGATCATCTCGACATAGGCCATCAGGTGATGACCGAAGGTGATCGGCTGGGCCGTCTGCAGATGGGTGAAGCCCGGCATGATGGTGGCCGAATACTCGTCGGCGCGGTCGATCAGGGCCGACTGCAGGTCGCGCAGCATCTCCTCGAACTTGTCGATCGTGTCGCGCACCCACAGGCGCACATCGAGCGCGATCTGGTCGTTGCGCGAGCGGGCGGTGTGCAACCGCCCGCCGGTCGGCCCGATGATGTCGGTCAGCCGCTGCTCGACATTGAAGTGGATGTCCTCGAGCTTGGTCGAGAACCTGAACTTGCCGCTCTCGATCTCGGCCTTGACCTGGGCGAGGCCGCGCTTGATGGCGCGGCCGTCCTTGGCCGTCAGGATGCCTTGGGCCACCAGCATGTCACAGTGCGCGACCGACCCGGCGATGTCCTGCGCGTAGAGCCGGCAGTCGAAACCGATGGAAGCGTTGATCCTCTCCATGATTTCCGCAGGCCCGAGCTTGTAGCGGCCGCCCCACATCGTATTGGAGCGACGATTGGCTGCTCGCGCAGTCGTGTTCTTCCGTGCCATGAATTGCGCCATATATCCTTTTAGGAACGCGGCTTATGGCACATCCTGTCCCCAATTTCCTCCTTGGCCGGCGCTACATTCTTTGCGGCGCCGCTGCGGCCCTCGCGCTGCCCGCGACGGCCACGCCCAGCCTGGCCGGCGTGAAACCGGACATGGCCAAGGGCGCCATGGAGCGGTTCAAGCTCGCCAGGACGCCCAAGCCG
>JAGNNA010000264.1 GCA_017990895.1 Reyranella sp. | reverse complement strand
TTCTATGACGCGTTGTCGAAGGTCCATCGAATAGGGTGCTGCCATCCAAGCTGGCCTCCTGCCCAGCCGGTAGGTTGAATCAGATCAACCGACCGTTGGGAATCCCCTTTCGATTCCTTCCTATCTCTTCCCGCTCTAGGAGAGATGCTTCGCGATCAGGCGGGCGACGAGGTCGGCATGAGTGCTGGCCACGTCGTGGTCGCCGCCCGGCACGATCTCGAGCCTGGCCTGCGGCAGGCGCTCGGCGAGATGCCGGCCGACGGCGACGGGACTGATCGGATCCTTGTCGCCCCAGATCAGCAGCGTAGGAGCCGTGATCTTCTCCACCGAGAGCGGCGGTGTCGCACTGCCATCCGTGATCCACGAAGCGGCCTTTGGAAAGGAACGGCGATAGTCGGCGCGCCAGTCGGACGCGCCGAGCCCCGCCATGTCGACACCGCCCGACGTCACGCAGAGCACCAGCCGGCGCACCAGTTCCGGATGCTCCAGCGCGATCCGGGCCGCGATGACCCCGCCCATCGACTGGGCGACCAGATCCACTGGCTCGGTCATTTTCACCGTCACCAGACGCTTCAGGTCGTCGAGCCCGTCGATGGCGGGATCGTGGGGTTGCGCGCCCAACCCGGGCCAGCCGAAATGCTCCTTCGGCCACGCGGTCGGCAGGGCTTCGGCGACCGGCTTCCAGAAATGCGGCGAACCGCCCGCACCCGGCAGGAACAGAATTCGCGGCCGGCTCATGAGTGAACTCCCAGCCTGTCCATGAAGGGCGGCAGGGTACGGCCGATCGAGAGGAGGTAGCTGCCCATGGCGCCGGCCACCTGCCGGACCGCCGGATGGTCGCTCATCCGGTCGCGCCAGGCCTGCAGGCGCATCAGCGCGGCCGGGATCGGAGCGCCCATCCTCTCGCCGAACAGCTGTGCCATGTAGAAGGCGATGTCGGCATAGGAGTAGGCGCCGGCGATCCATTCCTGTCCGCCGATCGTGCGATCCATCTCCTCGTAGAAGCGCGCCGCCGCGTCATGGGCACCGGGCGCCTTGGAGTCGGTCATCAGCCGGATGATATGCGGGAAGTAGACCTCGTCGGACTTGTGTTCGAGCAGGCGCGCCCGGGCGCGCGCCCGTGGCTCCGCCGGCCACAGTGCGGGATCGCGCTTGAGCGTTTCCAGGTACTCGAAGATCTGGGTCGAATCGAACAACTCGAGGTCGCCGTTGATCAGGACCGGCACCTGCCGCTTGGGATTGATGCGCACGACCTCGGGATGCTTCGGCTCGTAGAGCACCTTCATTTCGAAAGGCACCATTTCGAGTTCGAATGGAATGCCCTTCTCGCGCAAGGCGATCTCGGCCCTGGCGCCGAACATGCTGAGCGGGCCGGAATAGAGTTTCATGCCGGCCAGCTTACGCAGGCACCACTCTACATCAACACGAACATGCCGATGGCGGCGGCCGCCATCAGAACCAGCGTGAGCCAGCCCAGCACGCGCTGCCAACCGTTCGCCGTGAAATCGCCCATGATCTCCCGACGGGAGGCCACGATCATCATCGCCGCGATGATCGGCACCACGATCACGCCGTTCAGGACCGCGCTCCAGATCAGCGCCTTGATCGGATCGATCGGCAGCAGCACCACGCCGAGGCCCGCAACGATCGCGGCGGCGATGGTGACATAGAAGGGCCGGGCCTCGCCGAACGGGTGCTCGAGCCCCGTCCGCCAGTTCCGGACCTCTCCCAGGGCATAGGCGGCCGACCCCGCCAGCACCGGGACCGCCAGCAGGCCCGTGCCGACGATGCCGAGGCTGAAGAGAAGGAAAGCGGCGTCGCCCGCGATCGGTCGCAGCGCCTCGGCGGCCTGCTGCGTGCTCTCGATGTCCGTCTTGCCGTTGGCGTTGAGCGTGGCGGCCGTCGTCAGGATGATGAAGAAGGCGACGAGATTCGATACCGCCATGCCGATGGCCGTCTCCCAGCCGATGCGCGTCAGTTCGCGGGGAGCCTGCTCAGGCCTGTCGGTGAGCGGCCCGGCCTCATCGTCGCCTTCCTCGTCTTCCACTTCCTGCGAGCTCTGCCAGAAGAAGAGATAAGGGCTGATCGTGGTGCCGAGGATCGCGACGATCAGCATCAACGTGTCCTTGTCGAAGGCGAACTTCGGTACGAAGGCGCCGATGCCGACGGCGCGCCAGTCGATGTGCGCCGTGAAGACCACGCCGACATAGGCGAACAGCGAGAAGGTCAGGTACTTCAGGAAGCCGACATAGCGGCTGTAGGGGATGAACACGATCGCCAGCACCGACAGGATCGCGAACAGGAAGGTGAAGAGGACCTGTCCGCCCCCCGCGAGCATCGCCACCGCGGCACCCATGGCGGCGAGATCGGCGCCGATGTTGATGGTGTTCGCCACGAACAGCAGCAGCACCAGCCCCAGAACCACCGGCCGCGGGAAAGCCCGGCACATGTTGGCCGCCAGACCATGGCCGGTGACGCGCCCGATGCGGGCGCTCACCGACTGGACCGCGACCATCAGCGGCCAGGTCAATACCACCGTCCAGAGAAGGCCGAAGCCCGCCTGGGCACCCGCCTGGGAGTAGGTCGCGATGCCGCTCGGATCGTCGTCGGCGGCACCGGTGATCACGCCGGGACCAAGCCTTTTGATCAGTCCCTGTGTGTTGGTTGCAACCATCTTGCCCCCGAAACGGATAAGGTCCCTGCGAGTTCCAGCGGATGTCCACCGGCCGCGCCGCCGTCAGCGGAACGGACGCGGCCCCTCGTAGGAACCGACGTAGCTCACATGGGTGACGAGACCCGTACCTGGGCGCCACAGATGCAGGGCCACGCCCGGCGGGTCCATGGTCATCGAGAGACTGGCGCCATCGCGCAGATCGAGTGTGGCCTGATGGGCGGTGCTGGGGGCGATCGATGCCATCGTGCCGGCCCAGCGGACCTGGATCGGCCGGTGCACATGGCCGCACAGGACGCGCTCGATGTTTCCATGGGCACGCACCAGCGTCTCCAGCCGGTCCCCGCCTTCGAGCAGCCGCGACGCATCGAGCGGCGCTATGCCGATATCGAAGGGTGGGTGATGCATGAAGAGCAGAGTCGTGCGGTCGCTCTCCCCCAACCTCGCCTCGAGCCAGTCGAGCCGCTCTCGGCACAGCGCGCCATGGCCCTTGCCGTCAACCAGCGTGTCCAGAGCGATCAGCCGCAGCGGCCGGTCGTCCAGGACGTATTGCAGGAAGCCGGCCTTCGGCAGGTAGCCATGATCCGGAAATGCCTCGCGAAGCGCATCCCGTGCATCGTGATTGCCGGGTATCAGATAGAAAGGGATTTCCAGCTTTGCCAGCAGACGCCTCAGGTTCGCGTATTCCGCGGGCGCGCCCTTGTCGACCAGATCGCCCGTCACCAGAGCGATGTCGGGTCTCGGATCGAGCGCGTTCACATGCGCCACGGCGCGTTCGAGGAAGCCCTGTGTGTCGATGCGACCATAGAGCAGCTCGCCCTCGCCTTTCACGTGCGGGTCGGAGATCTGGACGATCAGCATCACGAAGCATCCTTGAGATGAAAGGGCAACGTCGCCAGCTCGGGCGCCAGCTCCTTGACCTCGTCGAAGAACACGATGAAGTGTCGCGCGACGAGGCGCTGCAGGTCGCCGCCAGGCTGGTCGTCGCCATCCGCCGTCGTCATTTCCATGCCGTCCTTCGTTCGCACCCAGAGCAGCGCGTTGCGCGGTGCGTCGGGCAGCTCGGCGAAGCTCAACAGGCCGAAGGCCACGGCTTGCCGGCGACGGGCATGCTGAGCGAGCGCATTGTCCCTCGTGAGATCGCACAGCGCGAAACCCAGCCGTCCCTGCGTGCCGTCCGGCAAGGTCACGTCGTATTCGCGGGTGGCCAGACGCCCGAGTTCGTCGCTCATGCCGCGCCTCCTCTTCCGTGTCCCCGGAAGCCGTTCACGATCGGATAGCGGCGCTCGCGACTGATGCTGCGGGACGTGATCTTCACGCCGGGCGGCGCCTGGCGACGCTTGTACTCAGCGCCTTCGAGCAGGCGCCAGACGCGATCGACGGTCGCGGGGTCGTGGCCTTCTTTCGCCAGAGCCGACGTATCGAGGTCGCGTTCGATCAGCCCCTTCAGGATGGCGTCGAGGACCGGATAGGGTGGCAGCGAATCGGAATCCTTCTGGTCGGGCCGCAATTCGGCCGAAGGCGGCTTGTCGATGATGCGCGGCGGAATCACCGCGCCCGCGCGTCCCAGAGCGCCCACGGGCAGGTGCGCATTTCGCCAGCGGCAGAGCTCGAATACGGTGGTCTTGTAGACGTCCTTCAGCACGTTGAAGCCGCCGCACATGTCGCCGTACAGCGTCGCGTACCCGACCGCCATCTCCGACTTGTTTCCGGTCGTCACCACCATGCCACCCAACTTGTTCGACACCGCCATCAGGGTGACGCCGCGGGCGCGGCTCTGAATGTTCTCCTCGGTCACGTCCTCCGGCCTGTTGCCGAACAGCGGCGCCAGCATCCCGCGGAACGCCTCCATGGCCGGCCCGATGTCGACGATGTCGTAGCGCACGCCGATCGCCCGGGCGCAGGCCTCTGCATCCTCCAGCGACTCGCGGCTGGTATAGGGCGATGGCATCATGATCGCGTGGACGCGCTCGGGCCCCAGCGCGTCGGCCGCCACCGCCGCCGTGATCGCCGAATCGACGCCGCCCGAGAGGCCGATGATCACCGAGGGAAAGCCCGTTTTGTTCACGTAGTCGCGCAGGCCCAGCACCATCGCCTGGTAGATCGATTCGAGCCGGTCCAGTTCCGGCGCGATCGGCCCGGGTTCGCACTCCCAGCCGCCGCCGGCGCGCCGGAACTCGACCGTGGCAACCTCTTCGGCAAAGGAGGCGAGCTTGGCCTTGAGCGACCGGTCGGCGCCCAGCACGAACGAGGCACCGTCATAGACGACCTCGTCCTGGCCTCCCACCTGGTTGAGATAGACGAAGGGCAGACCGCTCTCGACGACGCGCTTGACGCCCAGCTGGACGCGCAGGTCGGTCTTGCCGGACTCGTAGGGCGAGCCGTTCGGCACCAGCAGGATCTCGCCGCCGGTCTCGGCGATGCATTCGACGACATCGGGCGTCCAGACGTCCTCGCAGATCGGCACCCCGATCCGGACGCCCCTGAAGACGATCGGTCCAGGCATCGGCCCCGGCGAGAACACGCGCTTGTCGTCGAAGACGCCGTAGTTCGGCAGATCGACCTTGTAGCGCTTGCCGACGATCTCACCTTTATCGAGGGCGACGATGGCATTGTAGAGCTTGCCGTCCTCGCGCCACGGCGTGGTGACGAACAGCGCCGGACCGCCATCCAGCGTGTCGACCCGCAACGCCTCGACCGCCTCGTGGCAGGCCTGCTGGAAGGCCGGCTTGAGGACGAGATCCTCGGGGAAATAGCCCGCCAGCACCATCTCCGGGAACAGCACCATATCGGCGCCTTGCTTCGCGGCTTCCGCGCGAGCCGCCCGTACCTTGGCGAGATTGCCCGCCACGTCGCCGACCTTGGGATTGAGCTGCGCCAATCCCACTCTCAGTTTGTCCGTCATCCCCAAACCTTAGGAGGAGCGCATATGCGCGCGGATAGCCTCGCCGAAGGCCTGGAAGAGAGCGCGATTGATCGGATTGGTCTGCGGGTCGTACTCCGCGTGCCACTGGACGCCGACCGCAAAGGCGGGCGCGTCGCTGATGCAGATGGCCTCGATCGTGCCGTCCTCCGCCACGCCCTCGATGGCGACCCGCTTGCCGGGATCGAGGATGCCCTGCCCATGAAGCGAGTTCACGCGAATACAGTCGCAGCCGAGCAGCCGGGCGAAATAGCCATCCTTCACGAGTTGGACCTCGTGCCGGTCGGCAAAGACCACGGTGGGATCGGGATGGACCTCGCCGTTCTCCAGCCGCGGCATGCGATGATTCATGCGGCCGGGAATCTCGCGAATCTCGGGGTGCAGGGAACCGCCGAAGGCGACGTTCATTTCCTGGAAGCCGCGGCAGATGCCGAAGATCGGCACGCCGCGCTCGACACAGGCGTCGATCAGCGACAGTGCCATCGCGTCGCGCTCCTGGTCGTAGGGTTCGTGGGCGGGATGCGGCTCGGCCCCGAAGCGCGTCGGATGGACGTTGGCGCGAGCCCCGGTCAGCAGAATGCCGTCGACAGCGCCCAGCAATGCGTCGATGTCTGTGATATCGGGCGTGCCCGCGAACATCAGCGGCAGCGCCCCGGCGACGTCGGCGACCGCCCGCATGTTGCGCTGCCCCACAAGCTGGACGTTGTGACGGTCGTTGATCACGCCCGAATTGCCGATCACCCCGACCACGGGCTTCTTGCTGCTGGAAACCAAGCTACGCCTGCCTCGACTGCGAAAACTCGATAATGGCACCGCATCCACCGGCCGGCGAGTCCGCCGTCGCGAATCGCCGTTGACAGAGGCGGCCGCCGGTGCGTGAATTCAACGGTCACGTTCAGCCGGGAGGTTTTGATGAATCCACCCAAGCAACGTGCCGCAGTGATTGTCGAGGCAATCGTTCGGGCATCGGCATAGCGGCAGACGCGAACGGCACGGCGGGAGCGGTCCCTGCGGGTCGCATCAGTTGGGCAAGACCCCGACCAGACCGCTCCCGACGTTCGCCTTCGGCTCTCCGACTTACTTCGCAGCCACCACTTCGACCTCGACGAGCATCGAGGGATCGGCAAGGCCCGCCACGATCAGCAGGGTGGATGCGGGATAGGGCTCCTGTCCGACATACTTGCCGCGCACCTCGCGGAAAGCCGGGATAAAGCGGCTGTCGGTGAGGAACACGGTCAGCTTGACGATGTCGCGGAAGTCCATGCCACCGGCCTTCAGCACCTCGCCGATATTCTTCCAGACCTGATCGCTCTGCGCCTCGATACCGTCCTGCAGCTTGCCCGCAGAATCGACGCCGACCTGGCCCGACACGTAGAGCACGCGCGCCTCGGGCGGGACCTCGACGCCGAGGCTGTATTTGCCGGCAACGGACACGGACTTGGGATTGTGGAACTTGATGGTCATGCGGGGGTCCTCATTGTAAGGAGTCGCACGGTTTCAGGTCGGAGAGCATGACGTCAAGCACCAAGCCCGTACACATCGTCGGCGGCGGCCTCGCGGGCAGCGAGGCGGCGTGGCAGGTCGCGCAGGCGGGCGTGCCGGTGGTGCTGCACG
>JAGNNA010000262.1 GCA_017990895.1 Reyranella sp. | reverse complement strand
ATGCGACATTGCCAAGACCGGAGGCAACGCCGGATGGGCCGGACTGGCCGGCCGCGCCAATGCTGTAGGCGGTGGACGCGCCACCCGCGAGTGTGGCCCCGCCACGGGCGGCAGCGGCAGCGCCTCCGGCAAGGGCAGCTCCACCCGATGCCACGGCGCCGACCGTCGCTGCACCCGCCGCGACCATGCCACCGGCGGCGAGACCCGTGCCGACCGCCGCGCCCGCACCAAGCTGCGGGCCGCCGGAAACGAGACCGTTGGCGATGCCGGGGCCGAAGATGCCCAAGCCCAGCAGTGCCAGGGCCGCGAGCACGATGGTCATGGCGTCGTCGATCGAGGGCGTCGCGCCGTTGAAGCCGGCGGTGAACTCGGAGAACAGGGTCGAGCCGATGCCGATGATGACGGCGAGCACCAGGACTTTGATGCCCGACGAGATGACGTTGCCGAGGACGCGCTCGGCCATGAAGGCGGATTTACCGAACAGGCCGAACGGGATCAGCACGAAGCCGGCGAGCGTCGTCAGCTTGAACTCGATCAGGGTGACGAAAAGCTGGACGGCGAGGATGAAGAAGGCGAGCAGGATCAGCGCCCAGGCGAACATCAGGCAGGCGATCTGGATGAAGTTCTCGAAGAACGAGACCCAGCCCATCAGGTCGGAGATGGAATCGAGCAGCGGCCGGGCGGCGTCGAGGCCGGTCTGCGCGACCTTGCCGGGGCGCAGGAGATCGGCGGTGGTGAACCCCGTGCCTGACGCCTTCAGCCCGAGACCGGCGAAGCTCTCGAAGACGATGCGGGCGAGGTTGTTCCAGTTGCCGATGATGTAGGCGAACACGCCGACAAACAACGTCTTCTTGACCAGCCGCGCGATGATGTCCTCATCGGCGCCCCACGACCAGAACAGCGCCGCCAGCGTCACGTCGATGACGATCAGCGTGGTCGCGATGAACGCCACTTCGGGGCGCAGCAGGCCGAAGCCGCTGTCGATATAGCGGGTGAAGACATCCAGGAAATGGTCAATGACGCCGGCGCCCTGCATCTCAGCGGCTCCCGTTCTGGTCTGGTATGGACGGGGTTGGAGCGGTCGGCTCCGGGGACGCGACCGGCGCGGGCTGGCCCAGGAAGCGGCGACGGTTTTCGGCCCAGGCGTGAAGGCAGGACGGATCGCGCCCACCGGCTTCGCCCATTGCGCCACACCGCGCGAGTTCCACGCGCAGCGGATCTCGCGCCGGTGCCGGTCGCACCTGCGCGACCGGGTCGTCCGCCCGCTCGGCGGGCCGGTTCATCTCGATCGCTGTGGCGGTGATCGCGAACGCGACGAAGATGATGGCGCCGATACGCGCGAGGGTCTTGCCGTCCATCACACCCTCGCTCAGTTGTTACCGTGGAACATCTGCGCGTTGCCCGGCTGGTAGCCCGATCCCGGCGTCAGGAAGCGGCGGCGCTGTTCCTGCCCCTGTGCGGCGGCGGCGGCGCGCTCGGCATCCGACAGCGCCTGCGCCCGGCCATTGGCGGCGACGAGCGCGGTGAGGTCGGCGAGCTGCTGGGCCTGGAGCGCGAGAAGCTGGTTGCCCGCCTGCGTCGCCTGAAGCGCGCCTGTCGCCGACTGGCTCGATCCGACCAGCGCCGACATCTGCGTGCGGTTGGTGTCGATATTGCCGACCACGGTGGCCTGCACACGCATCGCGTCCTGCAAGCCGCCGACCGTGTTCTGCCAACGCGACTTCGCATCGGCGACGAGCTGTGCGTCCGACGCCGACATCGAGGCGGTCGAGTATTTCTGGCTGAAGACCTGATCGATCTTCTGGACGTCGTAGGCGATGTTTTGCGCTTGGGCGAGAAGCTGCTGGGTGCGCTGCACCGACTGCTGAAGCTGTTGCAGCGAGGAGTAAGGCAGGCTCGCGAGATTGCGGGCCTGATTGATAAGCGACTGCGCTTCGTTCTGGAGCGAGGTGATCTGGTTGGTGATCTGCTGGAGCGAGCGCGCCGCGGTCAGCACGTTCTGTGCATAGTTGGACGGATCGAACACGACCCATTGGGCGTGGGCGGGTGCGGCCAGCATCGGCGCAACGGCGACAGGGGCGATCAGCAGCGCAGCGGCGAGCCGCGCCGCACGGGTGCGGCACAGTTTCATTGGGACTTCTCCTTGTTGGTCAGGTTGGGAATGAGATCGGCGGCCCAGCCGACGCCGCGATGGCGCAGCCAGGCGTCGAGGAATCCGTCCGTGCCATGCTCGGCGGTGACGCGGGCGATGGCGGCCTGATCGGTCTTCGAGGATGCGGCGCAAAGCGCCAGCGCCACCTCCGACAGGCCCAGCTCGAACAGCCGGTTGCCGCGCCGCGACTGGCAGTAATAGTCACGCTTGGGCATGGCCCGCGCGATGATCTCGATCTGCCGGTCGTTGAGACCGAAGCGGCGATAGATGGCGGTGATCTGCGGCTCGATCGCGCGCTCGTTGGGAAGCAGCAACCGGGTTTGGCAGCTTTCGATGATGGCGGGCGCGATGGCGCTGCCGTCGATGTCCGACAGCGACTGCGTAGCGAAGATGACGCTGGCGTTCTTCTTCCTGAGCGTCTTCAGCCATTCGCGGAGCTGGCCGGCGAAGCCCTCGTCGTCGAGCGCGAGCCAGCCCTCATCGACGATGATGAGGGTCGGCGATCCGTCGAGCCGGTCTTCGATGCGATGGAACAGATAGGCCAACACGGCGGGCGCGGCTTCGGTGCCGATCAGCCCCTCGGTCTCGAACGCCTGCACCGTCGCCGTGCCGAGATGTTCGGCCTCGGCATCGAGCAACCGGCCCCACGCCCCGCCGATGCAATAGGGACGCAGCGCCTGCTTGAGGTCGTTGGACTGCAAGAGGACGCAGAGGCCGGTGATCGTGCGTTCCTCGATCGGCGCGGAGGCCAGCGAGGTCAGCGCCGTCCAGAGATGCTCTTTCACCTCCGGCGTGATGGCGACGCTTTCGCGGGCGAGGATCGCGCCGAGCCAGTCGGCCGCCCATGCCCGTTCGGCGGCGTCATCGACGCGGGCGAGCGGTTGCAGCGATACGCTGTCGGCGCTGCCCTCGGTCAACCCGCCGCCGAGATCGTGCCAGTCGCCGCGCATGGCGAGCGCCGCCGCGCGGATTGAGCCGCCGAAGTCGAAGGCGAAGACCTGCGCGCCGGCATAGCGCCGGAACTGCAAGGCCATCAGCGCCAGCAGCACCGACTTGCCCGCGCCGGTCGGGCCGACGATCAGCGTATGGCCGACATCGCCGACATGAAGGGAAAACCGGAACGGGGTCGAGCCTTCGGTCTTGCCGAACAGCAGCGGGGGGGCTGCGAAGTGCTCGTCCCGTTCCGGCCCCGCCCACACCGCTGACAGGGGAATCATGTGGGCGAGATTGAGCGTGGAGATCGGCGGCTGCCGGACATTGGCGTAGACATGGCCGGGCAATGATCCCAGCCAGGCGTCCACGGCGTTGATGGTCTCGGCCATCGCGGTGAAGTCGCGGCCCTGAATGACCTTCTCGACCAGCCGCAGCTTCTCGTCGGCGATGCGCGGATCGGCGTCCCACACCGTCACCGTCGCGGTGACATAGGCGATGCCGGCATAGTCGGCGCCGAGTTCCTGAAGCGCGAGATCGGCGTCCGCTGCCTTGTTCGAGGCGTCGGTATCGACCAGCGCCGACGCCTCGTTGGTCATCACCTCCTTCAGGATCGCGGCGATCGACTTGCGCTTGGCGAACCATTGCCGCCTGATCTTCGTCAGCAGCTTCGTCGCGTCCGTCTTGTCGAGCAGGATCGCGCGGGTGGACCAGCGATAGGGAAAGGCCAGCCGGTTCAGCTCGTCGAGCAGGCCCGGCGTCGTGGCGGTCGGGAAGCCGGTGATGGTCAGCACGCGCAGATGCGCCGATCCCAGGCGCGGTTCCAACCCGCCGGTGAGCGGCTGATCGGCGAGCAGCGCGTCGAGATAGACCGGCGTCTCGGGGACGCGGACGCGATGGCGGTGTGTCGAGACGCAGCCATGCAGATAAGTCAGCGTTTCGCCGTCATCGAGCCAGCGGCATTCCGGCATGAAGGCTTCGACCAGGCGCAGCAGCCGGTCGGTGCGGTCGGCGAAGCCAGCCATCACCTCATGGGGATCGATACCGGTCTTCTCGCGGCCCTCATAGAGCCAGGTCTCGGCACGCGCCGCGTCCTCGGCCGGCGGCAGATAGGTGAAGGTGAGGAAATAGCCCGACTCGAAATGCGATCCGGCTTCCTCGAAATCGGCTTTCCGTTCCGCATCGACCAGCGCCGACGCCGAATCCGGGAAGGTGCTGTTCGGATAGGTCGCGGCGGCATGGCGCTGCGCCTCGACGAAGATCGCCCAGCCGGAGCCGAGACGACGGAAGGCGTTGTTGAGGCGGCCGGCGACGGCCACCAGCTCGGCCGGCACGGCCGAATCCAGATCGGGACCGCGAAACCGCGCGGTGCGCTGGAAGCTGCCGTCCTTGTTGAGCACGATGCCGGGAGCCGCCAGCGCCACCCAGGGCAGGAAATCGGCGAGCCGGGCTTGTCTGTTGCAATATTCGGCGAGGTTCATCATGGCCGCGCCCCCCTCAGACCGAAAGGTGCGCGGGGATGCGTAGATGGCGGCGGCCGACCTCGACGAAGAGCGGATCGCGCTTCGCCGCCCACACCGCCGCAAAGTGGCCGATCGCCCAGATGGCGATACCGACGAGCCAGAGGCGTAAGCCCAGGCCCACCGCACCGGCGAGCGTGCCGTTCATGATGGCGATGGCGCGCGGCGCGCCGCCGAGCAGGATCGGTTCGCTGAGCGCCCGATGCAGCGGGACCGTATAGCCGGGCACGTCTCCGCCCTGATCGACGACGCCCGCCATCAGACCAGCGCCCCGCCGCCGAACGAGAAGAAGGACAGGAAGAACGAGCTGGCCGCGAACGCGATCGACAGGCCGAACACGATCTGGATCAGCCGGCGGAAGCCGCCCGACGTATCGCCGAAGGCCAGCGTCAGGCCGGTGGTGATAATGATGATGACGGCGATGATCTTGGCGACCGGGCCTTCGATCGATTGCAGGATCTGTTGCAGCGGCTGTTCCCACGGCATCGATGAGCCGGAGGCATGAGCGGGTGCGGCCATCATCACGCTGAGCGTGGCGACCGATACGGTCATGGCGAAGCGCTGGCGAGCATGGGTGAAGCGCGAGAGGCGCAGACGTTGGATCACGGGGAATCTCCTTCAGGAATGGAAGCGAGGGCCAGGCTGGTTGGAGCCGATCCGCCGTCGCCCTCCGTGACGACGGGAACGACGCGGTAATCGCCGTCGGGACCGAGGCCATCGACGCGGGCGAGTTCGGACAGCCGACGCTGGGAACCGCGGCCGGAGAGCACGGCGACGAGATCGATCGTCTCGGCGATCAGCGCGCGGGGGACGGTGACGACGGCTTCCTGGATGAGCTGTTCCATCCGCCGCAGCGCACCGATCGCACTGCCGGCGTGGATCGTGCCGACACCGCCGGGATGGCCGGTGCCCCATGCCTTCAACAGGTCCAACGCTTCGGCGCCGCGCACCTCACCGATCGGGATGCGGTCGGGGCGCAGGCGCAGCGAGGAGCGGACGAGATCGGAAAGCGAGGCGACGCCATCCTTGGTGCGCATGGCGACGAGGTTGGGCGCGGCGCATTGCAGCTCGCGCGTGTCCTCGATGATGACGACGCGATCGGTGGTCTTCGCCACTTCCGCCAGCAGCGCATTGGTCAGGGTCGTCTTGCCGGTCGATGTGCCGCCTGCGACGAGGATGTTGGCGCGTAACGCCACGCCCTCGCGCAGTGCTTCGGCTTGGGCGGCCGACATGATCCCCGCCGCGACATAATCGTCGAGCGTGAACACGGCGACGGCGGGTTTGCGGATGGCGAAGGCTGGGGCCGCGACGACGGGCGGCAACAGGCCCTCGAACCGCTCTCCCGTCTCGGGCAGCTCGGCCGATACGCGCGGGGCACCGGCATGGACCTCGGCGCCGACATGGTGGGCGACCAGGCGGACGATGCGCTCGCCATCGGCGGGCGACAGCCGTTCGCCGGTGTCGGACAGCCCTTCGGAGAGCCGGTCGATCCAGATGCGCCCGTCCGGGTTCAGCATCACCTCGACGACGGACGCATCTTCCAGAAATCGGGCGATGGCCGGCCCCAGCGCCGTGCGGAGCATCCGCGCGCCGCGTGCGAAACCTTCTCGATTGTGTTGTGAAGCCTTCATGTCGCCCCGAGTTCAGCGGGGATCGACAGACCTTCCCCTTGCGGGGTTGATTAAAAGAGCCGGATTTTGGGTCGATTCAACAAGGATTCAGTGTCGTAGTAACGTAGCGTGCAAATACAGGAGAACGGCGGTCTCGACTGGATCTTGCAGGCGGTCTGACCATGATTATTCGCCGCGCGCGCGACTATCCTGATGCTCCGAGTCGTTCATATCCTCGCTTATCTCCTGCCGCAGCTTTGGCCCCTTGGCGAGGCGACGCCCGAGCGCCGTGACGAACTGGTCATAGCGTTCCCCCGCCTTCGCGCGGGCAGCTTGCGCAGCGGGCTCCGGTAGTGTTGGCGTCGTAGAGACCCAGTATTTGATGAACACCGCGAGGCTTTCCACGGCGATACCGACATCGCGCTCCAGCCTCGTCATGCGACGATCGAGCTGGTCGAGCCGTTTGGTGATCGCCGCTTCCTGTCTTTCGGCGGCATCGGGCGAGAGGAAGGATTCGATCGCCGCTTCCGCCACCAGCGATCGCGAATGATCGCGCCGCGCGGCGTGCTCGGCCAGTCGGTTCATGACGGCCGGATCGAGATAGACGGACAGGCGCTGCTTACGGGATGGTTTCGTCATCGCCGTCTCACAGGTCCATGCCGTCGCCCGGATCGAGCGATACCTGACGCGCTACGCCCTGCATGAGCCTGTTCATCCGGCTGTTGCGCGCGGCATCATCCTCGGCCTCGTCTCGGTCTGCGTCGATCTCGAACGGATTGTCGATCGGCATCGGCTTCTCGACCGGCTTCACCCGGTTGAGTTCCGGCTGCTGACGGCGCTCGGATTCGGTCGGATCGTCATCGGCGGTTGGCGCCGCCTGGCTGGCTTCGACGATCTGAGGCCGCTGCGGTAATGGCAGCATGGTCCAGTCATCTGGCCGTACCTGCTTCGAAATGGCGAGCGAAGGCGGTGGCAGGATACGTTCCTTGAAACGTGCGTCCTCGTA
>JAGNNA010000263.1 GCA_017990895.1 Reyranella sp. | reverse complement strand
GGCCTGGACTGCGGCGCCGATCCGTTCGTCGAGCGGCGCCAGCCCATCCTTCGGCAAGGCGAGGCCGATGCGTAGCCCCGCGACGCCGCTGTCGAGCAGCGCTTCGTAGTCGGGTACCGGCTTCTCGCTGGTCGTGGAATCGTCGGGATCGTGGCCGGCAATCACCGAGAGCATGCGGGCATTGTCGCGCACGGTGCGCGTCAGCGGGCCGACATGGTCGAGGCTCCACGAGCGCGCGACGGCGCCGGCGCGGCTGACGCGGCCGTAGGTCGCCTTCATACCGACCACGCCGCAGGCGGCGGCGGGAAGGCGGATCGAGCCGCCGGTGTCCGAACCCAGCGCTCCATAGACCATGCGCGCAGCCACCGAGGCGCCCGAGCCGCTCGAGCTGCCGCCGGTGACGCGGGCCTGGTCCCAGGGATTGCGGCAATGGCCGTGATGGACGTTGTGGCCGGTCGGGCCGGCGGCGAACTCCGCCATGTTGAGGAAGCCCAGCTCGACCACGCCGGCGGCGTCGAGCTTGCCCAGCACCGTCGCCGTCACCGGCGCCGCCCAGTCGCGCCGGATCGCACTGCCGCCGGTCGAGACCTCGCCCTTGCGATAGTACATGTCCTTGTGCGCCATCGGCACGCCATGCAGCGGGCTGCGGCTTCTGCCGGCCGCGAGTTCGGCATCCATCGCCTTCGCCTGGGCCAGCGCCTTCTCCCTGTAGAAGCGCAGGAAGGCGTTGGTGCGCGGCTGCCAGGCTTCGATTCGGGCGAGGCAGGCCTCGGTCGCCGCCACCGAGGTGGTGCGTCCGGCGGCGATGGCATCGGCGATCGTCGTGAGATCTTCGAGCGCGAGATCTTCGTTCCTCACGAACGTGCCTCCTTCGCCATGACGCTGGCGAAGGCCGCCGGATCGTCGTCGAAGGTCAACCGCTGGGCGGCCGCCTTGCGCACCGCGTTGTTCAGAGTCTCGACCTCGGCCGCCAGTTCGGCCAGTCGCTTCTCGTCGTACTTCAGGCCCTGCAGACCGGCCGCGATGCCGGCGGCCGTCTTCGTCTTCTCGTCCATCGCTTACCCCTCAGAGCCTGAGCCGGCGCGCCTCCATGCGGGCGCGATCCTCGGGCGGGAACGTCATGATCTTGCGGACTTTCTGGTCGAACTTCATGCCGACGGCTTCGGCGCAAGCAGCAAGCGTGCCGGTCTCTGCCTCGAACAGGAAGTGCGTGAAGGTGATGATCTTGTCCGTGAAGGTGGCAAGACCGCTCATCACCACGGCGAGGTCGCCGGCCTGCAGCGGACGGCGATAATGGTTCAGCATTTCGACCACGACCGAGCCTTCCTGCCGTTCCTGCATCGCGGCGCGGTCGAATCCGAGATGGTTCCACAGGACCGGCGCGCCGTCGGAGTAGCGACCGAAATGATGGCGCGGCAGGAAGTCGCCGCGCTCGTCGCATTCGTCGGGTGTGATCTGGGTGCGGCCGACTTCGATCAGGCCGACGGACGCCGCCTGGGAGAGGTTCAGGTCGGGCAGGGAAAGCTTGCCGACGCTGCGCGGCCGGGCCGTCTCGGGCAATGCGACGCAGGCTGCCTCGGCCCGGGCGCGGAAGTCGGCGGGCCAGGTCGTGTCGCAGGTGATGCGGCGGCGAACGGTGGCGGCAACCTCGTTCTTCGCCGGACTGCGCACCTCGTGATAGACGAGGAGATCATGCTCGCCGACCTCGACCGGAGCCGAGTGGACCTCGACCGGCTCGACCACCCTGAACTCGCGCAGGTAGCGGACGTGGTCGTCGGCGGCCCGCGTCATGGCCCCTGTCGCGCGCTGCGCGCGCGGGCCGAAGCCCAGGTTTGCCAGCAGGCTGGCCGAGGCCTCGTGAGCAAACTCGGTGTAGAATTGAACATTGAGATGGTTGTTTTCGTCGCACTGCCAGGTGTTCACGGCGGTGCTGAAAGTCGGGATCAGGGCGGGACTCGACACGCTGGACGCTCTCTGCAATCTGTGGATGACTGCCTCTGATGGCCTAAAAAGCCCCAAAAATCGACATTTTCCGTGCATTCCGGGCTTGCGGGGGATGGATTCGTGGATAACCTTGGCGCCGTCAGCGGTGCCCTGGGGCGTCAGGAACGTTGGCAAACCAAAAATGTAAGGACCCCTCAACCATGGCTACCAAACCCACCACTGTTCCCACCATTCCTCTTTCCAAGGTCGCCGCAGAGCTGGCCGAAAAGACGGGCATGACCAAGAAGGATGCGACCGGCGCTCTCGACGAGTTCATCGGCTTGGTCGTTCGCCATCTGAAGAAGGGCAACAAGGTCCGCATCACGGGCCTCGGCATCCTGCAGGTTCGCGCCCGTCCGGCGCGCATGGGCCGCAACCCCGCCACTGGCGAAGCGATCAAGATCAAGGCATCCAAGAAGGTCACCTTCCGCGTCGCGAAGGATCTCAAGGAAGCGATCTAAGTCGTTTACGACGGGTCAAGATTGGGCGGGTTCCGGCGCAGGCCGGGCCCGCCCTTCTTTTTGTCCTCGTTCAGTGCGGCTGCCACAGTGACATCTTTGCAATCCTTTGAACGGGCGTGCCGGCACTTTGCTCTGGTATAGTCGGAGCGCGACGCAGACCGGCATGAACACCTTCGTCATCCTCAAGATCCTCGCCACCCTGATGCTGCCGCCGGCCTCGTTGGCGATCGGCGTCATTTTGTGGCTGCTGCTGCGCTTTGTAGGGTGGCGCCGGCTAGCCGCCGTCCCGTTGGGTTTCGCGACCCTCCAGATCCTCATCCTGTCCTTCCCGCCGGTGGCGGGGCTGCTCAACGGGCAGCTCGAGGAGAAGGCCCGCAAGCTCGTGGCCGGCAACCCGCCCTGCTGTTACGACGCCATCGTCGTACTGGGCGGAAGCATCTCTCCCGCCGCTCCACCTTTTGCGATGGAGCCCGAACTGAACGACGCTTCCGACCGCATCTGGCAGGCTGCCCGCATGTTCAAGGCAGGCGCTGCGCCCCGGATCATCGTCAGCGGTGGATCGTTCATCGAGCAGCAGGGTGGCCCGGCGACCACCGAGGCGGAAGCGATGTGGCGCTTCCTGCTCGACCTCGGCGTTCCCAGCGACGCGATCGTCTCAGAGGGCGAGGCGCTGAACACGGTCGAGAACATCCGCAACGTACGGGAACTCGTGAAGGGGGGAAGGGTGGCGATCGTAACGTCCGCCTTTCATGTGCCACGGGCGGCCAAGCTCGCCAGGCAGGGTGGCCTGGACTTCGCGATCTTCGGCGTCGACTGGACCGTCCCCGACGACGCAATTCCCTGGTGGGAGACCTGGCTGCCTTCCGTCACGGCGCTCGGTGATTCCAACCTGGCGATTAAGGAGCTGGCGGCGCTCGGCTTCGACCGCCGCGGAGACGCTCTCGCGCCATGACCGCCTATCGTCTCACCCGTCGCACCGCGCTCGGCTTTGGTGCCGTGCCGATCCTGTTGCCGCTGGCACGACCGGCCCGCGCGCAGACGCTCGACAGGCTCGTCTTCCAGACCGATTGGCGCGCCCAGGCAGAGCATGGCGGCTACTACCAGGCGGTCGCCGCGGGCCTCTATCGCAAGGCCGGAATCGAGTGCGAGATCCGCCAGGGCGGACCGAGCCTGAACATCGGCCAGTTGTTGCTGACGGGCCGCGTCGACATGACCATGTCGAACAGCTTCGAGGCGTTCACCTATGTGCGCGAGGACGCGCCCTTCTTCACCATCGCCTCGATATTCCAGAAGGATCCGCAGGTCCTGATCGGCCACCCGGATACTGGCTTCGACGGCTTCGAAGACCTCAAGGGCCGCACCCTGCTGATCGGCAGCGGCGGGCGCGTCACCTACTGGCCGTATCTGCGCAAGAAATTCGGGCTGCGCGACGAGCAGCTCAGGCCCTACACGTTCAACATGGCGCCGTTCCTCGCCGACAGGAACGTCGTGCAGCAAGGCTTCATTTCGTCGGAGCCCTATTCGATCTCGAAGGCGATCGGTCGCATGCCGCCGTACCTGTTGATTGCCGACGCGGGCTTCAGCGCCTATCAGACAACCATTGCGATCTCGCGCAAGCTGGCCGGTGAGAAGCGCGATCTCATCCAGCGGTTCGTGGACGCGACGCTTGAAGGCTGGGCCCAGTATCTGAAGGGCGGGCCCGCCACCGAGGCCGCCAACGCGCTCATCAAGAAGGCCAATCCGGAACAGACGGACGATCGTATCGAGTACGCGATCAAGGTGATGAACGAGCGCGGAATCGTAGTGTCGGGGGATGCATTGCAGGGCGGAATCGGTGCGATGACGGATGCGCGCTGGCAGGGCTTCTATCAGTCGATGGTTGATGTCGACGTGTTACCCAGGGGGCTGGACGTGGCCCGGGCCTATACGCTCGACTTCGTGAACAAGGGTATCGGAAAGCCGACGTAGGCGAATCAGGAGGAGCTGCCATGTACCAGGTCAACGAAGAACATCAGATGCTGCGCGATCTCGTGAAGAAGTTCGTGCGCAATGAACTGATGCCGCTCGAGAAGAACGTGCTGGAGCGGTTTGCCTCGGGTCAGCCGGCGTCGCTTTCCGACGAAGAGAACGCCAAGCTCTTCAAGCAGTGCAAGGATCTCGGCCTCTGGGCGCTCGACGTGCCCGAAGAGGTCGGCGGCGCCAACCTGCCGTCCGTGGCGCTGGTCGGCGTCAACGAGGAGCTGGGCTACACCTGCGTGCCCTTCACCTTCCCGCCCGACTCGCCCAACCTGCACATGCTGCTGGCGACCGCGAGCCCCGAGCAGCGCAAGAAGTACCTCGAACCCTACGCCGCCGGCGAAACCAGCTCGGCGATCGCCATCTCCGAGCCCGGTGCCGGCGGCGATCCGGCCGGCATGAAGACCAGGGCGGTGAAGGACGGCAATGACTGGGTGATCAACGGCCGCAAGATCTGGATCAGCCGCATCGCCAAGGCCGATTTCACCATCGCCATGGCGGTGACCGATCCCAATCTCGGCGCCCGCGGCGGCATCACCGCCTTCCTGATCGACAAGGGCACGCCGGGCCTCGTCGTGGCCCGCGCCATCCCGATGCTGGCTGGCCAGCGCACCTACGA
This sequence comes from Reyranella sp., assembly GCA_017990895.1. Lineage (GTDB taxonomy): Bacteria > Pseudomonadota > Alphaproteobacteria > Reyranellales > Reyranellaceae > Reyranella. The sequence goes on along the minus strand of JAGNNA010000263.1, from coordinate 2,139 downwards.
GGTCGTGTTCGAGGATTGCCGCGTGCCCGAGACTCAGGTGCTGGGTCGCATCGGCGCGGGCTTCGCACCCATGCAGATGCGCCTCACGATTCGCCGCCTTCAGATGGGCTCGTGGTGCGTCGGCATGGCGCAGCGCGCGCTCGACATGCTGGTCGAGCATGCCAACCAGCGCGTCACCTTCGGCGAGAAGCTGGCCGACCGCCAGGCTATCCAGTGGTGGGTGGCCGACGCCGCGATGAAGCTGCATGCCTGCCGCCTGATGGTGATGGATGCGGCGGTCAAGCAGGACGAGGGCCGCGACGTTCGCATGGAGGCCTCGATGATCAAGGTCTATGCGACCGAGATGGCGAGCGAGGTGATCGACCATGCCCAGCAGGCGTTCGGCGCCATGGGCGTGACGCAGGAGCTGCCGCTGTCGATCATGGCGCAGAAGGTTCGCACCATGCGGGTCTACGAGGGCCCGTCGGAGGTGCACCGCATGGTGATCGCCCGCCGTATCTTCGGCGGACGTTGACAGGACGCGGCGGGCAGGCGGATCATTTCCGCCTGCCATTGTCTTGAGGGAGCCGCCGCATGGCCTACACACTCGATACGTTCGTCAAGGATGCGCAGGGCGCACTCAAGACGCATGAAGGGCCCGCCGGCCGCGAACAGGTCCGCGTGCTGCTGGAGAAGCTGCTGGCCAACCCGTCCTTCGTCGACGAAGCCGTGGGACCGGCCACGCCAATGGGCACGCGCAAGCTTTACGAAGACAAGGACCTTGGCTTCGTCGTGCTGGCGCATTGCAATCCCAAGCCGCACAAGAGCCCGCCGCACGATCACGGCGCCTCGTGGGCAGTCTATGGCCAGGCGGTGATGTACACCGACATGAGCGAGTACAAGCGCGTCGATGGTGGGACGGACGCTGGCGACGCGAAGCTCGAGAAGGTGAAGACCTACCGGCTCGAGCCAGGCCATGCGGGCGTCTATGATGTCGGGGCGATCCACGCCATCGACTATCCCGACGGCAGCCGCTTCGTTCGCGTCACCGGTCGCGATCTCGACTACGTGCGCCGCCTGAAGTTCGACATGGCGGCGGGCAAGGCCATCACCATTGAAAGTGCGACGGCCGGCGCCAACTAACGGGCGTCGGCTCGTCCGCGCCTGCGCGGACGATGCGCCTCTCCCCATGCCTCCATCGCATCGAGGATGGGGCCGAGGCTGCAGCCCTTCTTCGTGAACGAATACTCGACGTGTGGCGGCACGGTGTTGAGCACCTTGCGCGACACGATTCCGTCCTCCTCCAGTGCACGAAGCTGCAAGGTCAGCATGCGCTGCGTGATGCCCGGAACGAGGCGGCGCAGCTCGTTGAAGCGCCGCGGCTGGTCCTTGAGATGGAACAGGATCGTGGGCTTCCAGCGTCCGCCGATCACCTCGACCGTCGCCGTCACCGGACACCAGGGAGCCTTGGTCTCGGCCATCGCGCACGCCTCCAAACCCATGACTGATACCTAGTATAAAAAATGTGCGTACTTATGGAAAGTGTACTGGAATGTTAGGGGCGACTTCACAACCTTGGAGGTCGCAATGTTCGTCATCATGGGAGCCACCGGCCAGGTCGGTGGTGCAGCGCTCGAGGCTCTGAAGCAACGCGGTATCGCCGTGCGCGCGGTAGTTCGTGATCCGGGACGTGCGCAGGGGCTGGGCGTCGAGATCGTCCGGGGGGACGCGTCGGATACCGAAAGCCTCGCCGCGGCTTTCGCGGGCGTGCAGGCCGCCTTCGTGATGCTGGTCCCGCCGCATCAGGCTCAGGATGTGCTGGCCGAATCGCGTGTAATGGCCCGGTCGATCGCCGACGCGGTGCGCACGGCCCGGGTGCCGCACGTCGTGGCGCTCTCGTCGGTCGGCGCGCATCTCAGCGAGGGCAACGGCATCGTGCAGGTCCTGCATGACTTCGAAGCGGCCCTTGCCGGCGCGGCGCCATCGCTTGCGTTCCTGCGGCCGGGCGAATTCCTGGAGAACTGGACCGGCATGCTGGCGGCGGCGCGCGACGCGGGCGTGCTGCCCTCGGGCAAGTTCGCGCTCGACGAACGCCACGAGGCGGTGTCGGCCCTGGATGTCGGCCGGGTCGCGGCGGAACTGCTGCTCGATCCGCAAGGG
>JAGNNA010000013.1 GCA_017990895.1 Reyranella sp. | reverse complement strand
CGAGCGCAACGGCCTGGTGCTGCCGGCGAATCTGCTGGATGCCAGGGGCCACTATGCCTGGACGAACTTCTGGAGCTTCCTCGACGCCTATGACCGCGTCTGCACGGCGCTCAAGACACCACGCGACTTCCGCGACGTCATCTACACCTATCTCGCCAGCGCGGCGCGGGAAGGCGCGGTCTATGTCGAGATGTTCTGCTCGCCCGAACGACCGGCCGCACTCGGCATCTCCTACGTGCACTGGCTGGAGGCGCTGGCTGCGGGTATCGACGACGCCCGCCGCGAGTTCGGCATCGAAGGCCGCATCATCATCATCTGCATCCGACATCTCGGACCCGAACGGGCCGAGGCGATGGTGCGCGCCATGCTGGCCGAGCCGCATCCCTATGTCGTGGGCTTCGGCATGGGCGGTGACGAGGCGAAGTTCGCGCCCGTCGACTTCGCGCCCGCGTACCGCCTTGCGCATGAGAATGGCTATGGCTGCACCGTCCATGCCGGCGAGGTCGTGGGACCGGAGAGCGTCTGGGCCGCGATCCGCGACCTGCCGGTGACCCGCATCGGCCATGGCGTGCGCTCGGCCGACGACCCGGCGCTGATGGAAGAGCTAGCGCGGCGCGGCATCGTCCTCGAGGTCTGTCCGGGCAGCAACGTGGCGCTCGGTCTCTATCCCGACCGGGCCTCGCATCCGCTGCACCGGCTGATCGGTGCGGGTGTGCCGATCACGCTGAACTCGGACGATCCGCCTTTCTTCCATACGACGCTGGGCACCGAGTACGACCTGGCCGGTCTCGATGGGCGACAGCTCCGGGGCATCGCCCGCGCGACGATCGAGGCGTCCTTTGCCGACGAGGCGACAAAGCGGCAACTGCTCGAGAGGATATCGCCATGAGCGCTCGCAAGTCCCTGATTCTCGGTCTTCTGTTCGCCCTTCTCTCCGGGGGCCTGGTCCGCGCCCAGGACACCCCGCCGGCGCACGACCTGCTGCTGGCTAATCTCTGGATGCAGCGCGCCGTCGAATACCGGGCCAACGCGCTCACCGTGTATGCGCTGGCGCGCATCCGGCTCGACGAGGCGCTGGGAGACAGGAACTGGACGGCCGCCCCGGGCGAGCAGACGGGCGATTTCCAGAATTTGCCGCCGGCGGTCGTGCTCGACGTCGACGAGACGGTGCTCGACAACTCGAAGTATCAGGTCTGGCTGATGCAGGCGGATCAGAGCTTCAGCACGAAGAGCTGGAACCAGTTCTGTGCCGCCCAGATCTCGGCGGCCATTCCCGGCGCCGTCGAGTTCACCAGATACGCCGAATCGAAGGGTGTGAAGGTCTTCTACGTCACCAACCGCGGCGCCGAGACCGAGAAGGACACGCGCTCCAACATGGAGAAACTCGGCTTTCCCCTGGGCGGCAATGTCGACACGTTCCTGATGCAGGGCGAGAAGCCCGACTGGACCGGCGCGAAGAGCACGCGCCGCGCGGTCATCACGAAAGACTATAGGCTGCTGCTGAACATCGGCGACAATCTCGGGGACTTCGACGATCGCTATCGCAGCAGCGAGGCCGACCGGGTGAAGGCATTCGAGGCCGGCATCCCGCACTGGGGCAAGCAATGGCTGATGCTGCCCAACCCGACCTACGGGTCGTTCGACACGGCGCCCTACGGCCACGATTTCAAGAAGTCGCGCGACGAGCAGCGCAAGGCGAAGCGGGACGTGCTGGAGTCCTGGTCGGGGCCGGCGCCGTAGGCGGGCAAACGTCCTCATTGGAGCGCGCAACTCCAGTGGCACTCAAGAGCCGTCAATAAGAAAGGTATGAGCGCAACTGGAGTTGCGCGCTCCCTCGATCTCCTAAATCGCCGCTTCGGTCTCGGCGTCGAACAGGTGCAGGCGCTCCGGCTTGAGCGACATGCGCAGCCTGTCGTTGCTGCGGATGCGCATCGTGGGTTCGACGCTGGCCACCACGGTCGCGGGGCCGACCCGCGTATCGAGGAGGATCTCGGAGCCGAGCTGTTCCACGACTTCGACGATGGCGTCGAAGCAGAGTTCGGCCGGATCCGAGTCTCGCGCCACATGAACGTCTTCCGGGCGGATGCCGAGGGTGATGGCGCGCCCGGCCTTCGCGCGGGCACGTGCGGCCAGGGGCCCCGGAAGCGTGAGCCGCAGGCCGGGCGCCTCGGCCACCACGGCGCCGTTGCTCTCACCGAGCGTGGCCTCGATGAAGTTCATGGCGGGGGATCCGATGAAGCCGGCGACGAAGCGGTTGGCCGGGGTGTTGTAGAGTTCGAGCGGCTCGCCGACCTGCTGGACCCAGCCGTCCTTCATCACCACCACTCTGTCGCCCAGGGTCATTGCTTCGACCTGGTCGTGGGTGACGTAGATCGCGGTGGTGCCCAGGCGTTCGTGCAGCTTCTTCAGCTCGACCCGCATCTGCACGCGCAGCTTGGCGTCGAGATTGGAGAGCGGCTCGTCGAACAGGAAGACCTTGGGGTCGCGCACGATCGCGCGGCCCAGCGCAACGCGCTGGCGCTGGCCGCCGGAAAGCTGCCGCGGCTTGCGCTCCAGGAGATTCTCGATGCCGAGGATGGCGGCGGCGCGCTTGATGCGCGTCTCGATTTCCGGTTTGGCGAACTTCCGCATCTTCAGGCCGAACGCCATGTTGCCGGCGACGCTCATGTGCGGATAGAGCGCGTAGTTCTGGAAGACCATGGCGATGTCGCGATCCATCGGCGGCACCTCGTTCACCACCGAGTCGTCGATCAGGATCTGGCCTGAAGTGATGGCCTCGAGGCCGGCCACCATGCGCAGGGTCGTCGTCTTGCCACAGCCGGAGGGACCGACCAGCACGACGAACTCCTTGTCGCGAATCTCGAGGTCGACGTCCTTCACCACATGGGTGACGTCGAACATCTTGTTGAGCTTGCGGATACTGACCTCGGCCATGACTCGCTATCCCTTGACCGAGCCGGTGAGGCCCGAGACGTAGTGTTCGACGAAGAATGAATAGACGATCGCCACCGGGATCGAGCCCAGCAGGGCGCCGGCCATCAGCGGTCCCCAGAAGAAGACGTCGCCGCGGATCAGCTCCGAGGTGACGCCCACGGGCACGGTCTTCTGGTCCGGCGAGGACAGGAAGACGAGCGCATAGATGAACTCGTTCCACGACAGGGTGAAGGCGATGATGCCAGACGACAGGATGCCGGGCACGGCGACCGGGATGACGATGTAGACCATCGCCTTCCAGCGCGAGGCGCCGTCGATGCGCGCGCACTCCTCCAGTTCCTTCGGGATGGCCTTGAAGTAGCCCATCATCAGCCAGGTGCAGAACGGGATGAGGAAGGTCGGGTAGGTCAGGATCAGTGACCACGGCGTGTCGCCCAGCTGGAAGTTACGGATGATCTCCGCCAGCGGGATGAACAGCAGCGTCTGCGGCACCAGGTAGGTGATGAAGATGGCGGTGCCGAGGCCGCCGGCATAGGGGAAGTTGAGACGGGCCAGCGCGTAGCCCGCCAGCACGCCGCAGAACAGCGAGATCACCGTGGATACGAACGCGATCATCATCGTATTCAGCATCCAGCGCATGAAGTTTGTCTCTTCGAACAGATAGAGGATGTGTTCGATCGTCGGATTGTTCGTCCAGAACGGCATGTAGTTGACCGCGTTCCACGGCCGGTAGAGTTCGCCGTCGGGCCGGAAGGTCGTGATGATCATCCAGTAGAACGGGAACAGCAGGACGAACACGAACAGGATCAGGGGGATGTTGTAGAAGACCCATCGCCGCCACAGTGCGCCTTCGATCATCAACGGGTCTCCCGGATCATCTGGTTTCCACCCGGCGGATGTACAGGAGCTGCGCCACTACGATGATGAACAGGAACGGGAACATCGCGAGCGAGATCGCGGCGCCTTCGGACAGCAGTCCTGTGCCGATGCCGAGCTGGTAGGCATAGGTGGCGAAGAGGTGTGTGGCATTGGCCGGGCCGCCGCCGGTCATGACGTAGACGAGCTGGAAGTCGGCGAAGGTCTGGATCACCGAGAACAGCACGACGACCAGCGTGACCGGCATGAGCAGGGGCCACGTCACGTGCCAGAACCGCGCCCACGGCCGGGCGCCGTCGATCGCGGCGGCCTCGTGGAGTTCCGGGCTGATGGTCTGAAGGCCGGCCAGCAGGGTGATGGCGAAGAACGGCACGCCGCGCCAGACGTTGATCACGATGATCGACGTCATGGCGAGGTCGGGATCGCCCAGCCAGTTGATGCGCGTCGTGATCAGCCCGAGCTGGAACAGCGTCCAGTTGATGACGCTGAAGGTCGGGTCGAACATCCACTTCCAGGCGAAGGTCGACAGCACCGTCGGGATGATGAAGGGAAGGAGGATGAAGGCGCGGATGATCGCCTTGCCCCTGAAATGCCGGTTGAGCAGGATCGCCAGCCACAGGCCCAGCGCCAGCTTGAACACCGTCGTCACACCCGTGTACCAGAACGTGTTCCAAACCGTCGTGTGGAAGATGCTGTCGTTCCAGATCTTGTGGAAGTTCTTCAGCCCGACGAAGTGACCGGGATCGCCGACGCGGGCGCTGCTGAGCGACAGCAGCACGCCCTCGACGAACGGATAGGCGATGAACAGGCCGAGCAGCACCGCTGTCGGCGTGAGAAGGGCGAGCGCCAGCCAGCGTTCGTCCTCGAGACGTCGCAGCCGGGAGGGACGCTTGCCCTCCGCGGTCGCGAGTGCGGTCACAGCCATGATCCGGAAGCCGTCTGCAGAGCCGGGATCAGACGTAGATCTTCTTGAGTTCGGCGTCGGCCCACTTCACGGCGTCCTCGGCGGGCATGCCCTGGACTGCCTTGGCGTACATGTCGGTGACGATGTACTTCGAGAGCGCTTCCGCCGCCTTGGCGTTTGGCGGTCCGGCATGGCCCGGCGCCTGGCCGAGCTTCGCCGCCACCTTGAACGGCGCCATGACGGGATCGTCGGTCCAGACCTTGTGGCCTTCCCACTTTTCGGTGCAGGGCGTGGCGAAGCCCTTCTGCGAGATGAACCACTTCTCGAAGTTCTTCTCTGTGTGGATCCACTTCAGGAACTCCTTCGCGGGGTCCTGGTTCTTCGAATACTTCATCAGCATGTGGGACTGCAGCAGATGGAACCCGAACTGGCCGGCCGGTCCCTTGGGCAGCGGCGAATGCAGGATGTCGGTATTCATCGGCGCGCCCTTCTCGGTCTTGTACTGGTCGGGCTTGCGCAGCGTCTCGATGTAGATCGAGGCGCCGTTCAGCGTGGCCGAGATGGTCTGGGACAGGAAGGCGCGGTTGTTGTTGGTGTCGTCCCAGGCTAGCCCGCCCTCGTCATGGGCATCCTTCCAGAAGCCCTGCATGAACTTCACCGATTCCAGCGTTTCCTTGCTGTTCATGATCACCTTGCCGGAGGGATCGACCTCCATGCCGCCCCACGACCACAGGTAGGGATAGGTGAAGCCCGGCGCGTCGCCGAACGTATGGCCGAGCGTCTGGCCGATCGGGCGGCCCTTGGCCTTCAGCTTCTTGCCGACTTCGCGGTACTGCTCCCAGGTCTCGGGGAACTTGGCGGCGCCGGCCTCTTCGAACCACGACTTGCGATAGGCGATCATGCCGCCGATCACCGCCCAGGGCATGCCCATGAACATCTTGCCGTCGCTGCAGACGGCGCGGGCATACTTGTACATGCCGCCCTGATCCTTGCCGACGGCTTCGGCGATCTCGGTCAGGTCGACGACGCTGTTGGCGTACAGATAGGTCTGGTTGTTGAAGGCCATGATCAGGTCAGGCCCGGCTCCCGACTGGATGCCGGCGGTTACGCGCGGCTGCAGATCGTTGCCGTTCACGGTCTCCAGATTGATCTTCACGCCCAGCGCCTTCTCGGCTTCGGGCAGCATCTCCCTGCGGAGCAGCGTGTCCGAGGCCGGCACGAAGTCGACCCACTTCAGCCAATGGACGGTTCTCTGCTGGGCAAAGGCCGGCATGCGGCCCGTTGCCAGGATGGCGGCCATACCGCCCATGGACGCAGCGGCAGCGCCGCCAGCAAGCTTGAGCACGCTACGACGCTTCGTCTTGGCCATATTGTCCTCCCAAGGACTGCCGCCTCATTGGACGGCTTTGTATTGCCATCATCGTAAGCATCTGGGAGGACGCGGCGCAAGCCGGGATCCGGAATTTTTACGGGCGAGATTCAATCTCGCAGGACGAATTCTATTCCAGTAGCGATCGCAGCATCCAGGCCGACTGTTCGTGGACCGTCAGTCGCTGGGTCAGCAGATCGGCCGTGGGCTCGTCGCCGGCCTTGTCGGCCACCGGGAAGATGCTGCGCGCGGTCCGCGCCACCGCCTCATGGCCGGTGACCAGGATGCTCACCATCTCGAGCGCCTTCGGCGGCTTGGCCGGCGCATCGGCGAGCGAGCTCAGCTTGCCGAACTGGCCGTAGGATCCGGGAGCGGGATAGCCCAGCGAGCGGATGCGCTCTGCGATCGGATCGACCGCATTCCAGAGCTCCGTGTACTGGGTCATGAACATCGTATGGAGCGACGTGAACATCGGTCCGGTGACGTTCCAGTGGAAATTGTGGGTCGTGAGATAGAGCGTGTAGGTGTCGGCCAGAAGGTGGCTCAGACCGTCGGCAATCTTCTTGCGGTCCGCTTCCTTGATGCCGATCGAGATGGCGGGTGACTTGGCCATGGGTTGCTCCTCTGAAGTCAGGCCGCGAACGTAGCAGCGTCCGCACCATCGGCAACCATATGAAAGATCAAAGGAGCTCCGGATCGATGGTGAACAGATCCTGCGCCTTGCCGACGCCGCGCAGGGCGAAGCGGCCGACGGAAACCAGGCGGGCGCGTTCGTCAGCGGGAAGGGCGGCGGCGAAGGTCGAGGAGACGAGAAGCGGACGGTCGACCGAGCGGCACATCGAGGCGATGCGGCTGGTCTCATTGACCGCCGGTCCCACCACCGTGAAGTCGAGACGGTCGAAGCTGCCGATATTGCCGTAGAAGACTTCGCCGATATGCAGCCCGATATAGGCCGTCGTGACCGGCTGTTCCCCGGCGAGGCGGCGTTCGTTCAGCTCCCTCATGCGGATCCGCAGGTTCTCCTCGGCCCGCAGCGCGCACCGGCAGGCAAGGGCCGGATCTTCGGCGCGGAAGACCGCGAGCGTGCCGTCGCCGATCAGCTTCAGAACGTCGCCGCCGGCCTCGTGGATCGAGGTGATCACCGCCTCGGCATAGTCGTTCAGCAACGGGATGACTTCGCTGGGCTTGGCCGTGTCGGTGATGGCGGTGAAGCTGCGCAGGTCGGAGAACCACAGGGCGGCCTCGACCCGGTCGGCGACGCCGCGCTGGATGCTGCCCTCCAGCACGCGTCGGCCGGCGTCGCGGCCGAGATAGACCTGCACCAGCGTGTCGGCGATGCGCGCCAGGGCGGCGCTCTTGATGGCGAGCGCCAGCGCCGGCACCAGGCGGCGCAGGGCCACGATGTTGGCGTCGCTGAAGCCCTCGGAATGGCGCGTCGACCAGGCCGAATAGACGCCATCCATGTCGCCGATCTTGGTGTCGCCGGCGAAGCGGTGGATGAAGACGACGTAGTCGGTGTGGCCGAGGTCCTTCATCTCCTGGATAACGCTGAAGTCCGGCGCCTCGCCGAAGCCGATACGGCGGCGCAACTCTTCCTCTCCGGTCTGCAGCAGATGGAAGAACGGACTGCGTTGCCAGGATTCGGCGGCGGGACCGCCCTGATCGGTGCGGGCGTAATCCGTCGCGGCAGGTTCTTCCACGGAATCGTCGCGCCAGCGATAGATGCGCCCCTCGTGGACGGGGTGCAGCGTGTCGATGAAAGAGAGGGCACGCGACACCATCAGCCCGGCTTCGCGGCACTTCTCGCAGAATTCGCGCAGCAGCTCGGCCTCGTCGAGACCATCGAGGCCGCGGCGAAGGAGCCAGTCGAGAAGAATATCGGTGTCGAGGAGGGTCATGGGGCTAGCGCCCCATCAACCCACGCGGTCGCGGAAATGACAAGCCGCGCGATGACCCGGAGAGACTTCGTCGAACGCGGGATATTCGGCGGTGCAGACATCTGCCTTGAGCGGGCAGCGCGGATTGAAATGGCAGCCCGACGGCGGGTTGAGCGCGCTGGCGATCTCGCCGCGCGCCTTCGCATCCGCGCTGATGGCGGCACGTTGGAACGGGTCGGGAATCGCGGCGATCAGCGCGCGCGTGTAGGGGTGGCGCGGGTTCTCGAAGATCTCCTGCCAGCCGCCCTGTTCGACGATGCGACCGAGATACATCACGGCCACGCGGTCGCTCACATGCTCGACCACGCCGAGATCGTGGCTGATCATGATGTAGGCCAGCCCCATCTCGTCCTTGAGTTCGAGCAGGAGGTTGATGATTTGGGCACGGATCGACACGTCGAGCGCCGACACCGGCTCGTCGCACAGCACCAGCTTGGGCTTCAGGATCAGGGCGCGCGCGATGCCGATGCGCTGGCGCTGGCCGCCGGAGAATTCGTGCGGATAGCGGTCGGCCTGCTCGGGGCGCAGGCCGACCTTGGCCATCATGTCGATCACCCGCGCCTCGACTTCGGCCTTGTCGGTGACGCCGTGCAGGCGCAGCGGATCGGCGAGCGTGCGCCGCACCGTCTGGCGCGGATTGAGCGAGGCGTAGGGGTCCTGGAAAACCATCTGCGCCGTGCGCGCCATCTTCATGCGATCGGGCGGCGTGCTGCCGGAAATCTGCTGGCCGTCGATGCCGATCGTGCCGCGCGTCGGTGGCAGCAGGCCCATGATGGCGAGCGCGAGCGTGGACTTGCCGCAGCCCGACTCGCCCACCAGCCCGAGACACTCGCCGGGCTTCACGTCGAGCGTGACCCCGTCGACCGCCTTCAGGGTCTTGATGCCGCCGGCCAGCGCATTGCCGACCTTGAAATGGACCGCGAGGTCGTCGAGCGAAAGCAGGCCCTCAGCCATGGTGATGGCACCTCACGACACCCTCGGCCGGCAGTGACGTGGCCTCGGGCACGACCGACCGGCAGACGTCGGTGACGGCGGGGCAGCGTGGATTGAACCGGCAGCCGGGCGGATAGTTGGCGATCGAGGGCACGACGCCCGAGATCTCGCGTAGCTTCTGGCGGCCGCGCCGCGCCCGTTCGCCCAGCCGCGGCAGGGAATCGATCAGGCCCTGCGTATAGGGGTGGGTCGGCGCGGCGAAGATCGCGTCCGCCACCTGGCTCTCGACGATGCGGCCGGCATACATCACCGCGACCCGCTTGCACATGTTGGCGACCAGGCCGAGATCGTGGCTGATCATCAGCACGGCCGTGCCCTTGGCGGCGCACAGCTCGGCCATCAGGTCTATGATCTCGGCCTGCACCGTAACGTCGAGCGCCGTCGTCGGCTCGTCGGCGACCAGCAGGTCGGGGCCGCAGGCCAGTGCGATGGCGATCATCACCCGCTGGCGCATGCCGCCGGAGAGCTGGTGCGGATAGTCCTTGATGCGCCGCTCGGGCGAAGGCACGCGGACCTGGCGCAGCGCATCTTCCGCGCGGTCCATCGCCTCGGTCCAGTTGGAGCCCTGGTGCAGCACGAACATCTCGGCGATTTGCCGGCCGACCGGCGACAGCGGGTTGAGGGCCGTCATCGGCTCCTGGAAGATCATGGCGATGCGGCTGCCGCGCAGGCGGCGCATCTCGGCGGCGGAGACGTTCTGGATCTCCTGGCCGTCGAGGATGATCCGGCCGCCGGCCAGCGACAGCGGCCGGCGCAGCAGGCCCATCACCGAGAGCGCGGTGATGCTCTTGCCGCAGCCCGATTCGCCCACCAGCCCGAAGGCTTCGCCCCGGCCGATCTCGAACGAGACGTTCTCGACCGCGTCGTAGGTGACGCCGTCGCCGGCCAGCGCGATGCGCAGGTTCTCGACCTTGAGCAGAGGTGTCGTCGTCATGCGCGGGTCCTCATCCGCGCCGCGTCGTCGACTGCGGATCGAGATAGTCGCGCAGGCCGTCGCCCAGCAGGTTGAGCCCCAGCACGGTGAAGAAGATCGCGAGGCCGGGAAACACCGAAAGCCAGGGCGCCGTCGTGATCTGGTCGCGCGCCTCCGACAGCATGCTGCCCCAGCTCGGGAAGGGCGGGCGGATGCCTAGGCCAAGGAACGACAGGGCCGCCTCGGAGAGGATCGCGCCGCCCATGCCCAGGGTGGCGATCACGATCAGCGGCCCCAGGATGTTGGGCAGCACCTGCGTGAACATGATGCGCAGGTCGCCATAGCCCAGGATGCGCGCCGCCTGGATGTAGCCCTGGCTCTTCAGCGACAGGACCTGGGCGCGCGCGATGCGACAGGAATACGACCAGCTGGTGAGGCCGAGCGCGATCACCAGGCTGACGAGGCCGGGGCCGAGGATCGCCATGATGGCGAGCGCGAAGACCAGGGACGGGATCGCCAGCATCAGGTTGGTGAGGCCACTCACCAGATCGTCCCACCAGCCGCCCCAGTAGCCCGCGGTGAGGCCGAGCGTGACGCCGATCAGGCTGTTGCAGACCTGGCTGATGATGCCGACGCTCAGCGAGACGCGGGCGCCCCACACGATGCGCGAGTAGATGTCGCGTCCCTGCGCATCCGTGCCGAAGGGAAACTCCCAGCTGGGCGGGAGTTCGGCATTCATCAGGTTGGCGTCGAGCACCGGATCGGTGAGCGCGATCCACGGCGCCAGGATCGCCGAAGAGATGGCGATGGCCACCAGGCCGCCGCCGACCCAGAGGGAGGAGCCGCCCTTCAGGCGCAGGCGGGGAAGCTTCAGGGCAAGGCTCATCGGTACCGGATCCGGGGGTCGATCACGACATAGGCGAGGTCGACAAGCGTGTTGATGACGAGGAAGAACAGCACGATCATCAGGATGCAGCCTTGGACCGTCGGCATGTCGCGCTGGAACACCGAATCGACCATCAGCGAGCCGACTCCCGGCCAGGCGAACAGCTTCTCCACGACCACCGCCTGGCCCATCAGCGAGCCGAACTGCAGACCGACGATGGTGATGACGAGGACCAGGGCGTTGCGCAGTACATGCCATTCGACGACACGGCGCTCGCTCATGCCCTTGCTGCGCGCGGTGCGGACGAAGTCGGCGTTGAGGACGTCGAGCACTGCGGCGCGCGTGGTGCGGGCGAGCAGGGCCATCGGCCCGACGCCCAGCGCGATCGCGGGCAGGATGAGGTTGCGCAGGCCGCCATCGCCGTAGCCGAAGCTCGGCAACCACTGGAGCTTGAGCGCGAACAGGTACATCAGCATCAGGCCGAACCAGAACTGCGACAGCGAGAGGCCCGAGATGGCGCCGACCATGGCGGCGGTATCGACCAGGCTGCCGGGCTTGAGCGCGGCCAGGAAACCCAGGGTGACGCCGACCAGGATGGCGAAGGTCATGGCCGCGAGGACCAGCTTCAGCGACGGCCAGATGCGGCCCGCCAGCATCTTGGTGACCGGCTCGCGCGTGCGGAACGACGTGCCGAGGTCGCCCGTGGCGGTGGCGGCCACGTACTTGGCGAAGCGCTCGATCAGCGGATCGTCGAGGCCCATCTCCTTGCGCATGCGCTCCATGACCGCGGGGTCGATGGTCGAGCGGCCGTCCTCGTTCATGCCCGAGATGAAGCTGCCCGGCAGGACGGAGAAGAGCAGGAAGACGAGCGCCACGACGGCGAGCATCGTCGGAATGATGTTGGCGAGGCGGCGGCCAAGGACGAGGAGCATTGCGAGGATTCTAAAGGTCCCTCGCTGGCACTTGGGATGACAAAGGTGCTGTCATCCCGAGCGCAGTGAGGGACCCTTAACTTTCTGTGTCGCCGCTATTTGGCCGGCGAGTTCGCATCGACCCACACATCCTCAAGATACTGGTGTGTGATTTCGGTGGGATTGGGCTGCAGACCGTGGACCCACGGCTGGTAGGCGAGAACAGCCTTGTTGTAGTTGAAGAACCAGACCGGCGCTTCCTCATAGAGCAGGTTGTTGGCCTTCTTGAGGAGTTCGGCGCGCTTGGCCATGTCGCCTTCCTGGGCGGCATCGTCGAGCAGCTTGTCGAAGTCGGCATTCTTGAAGCCGGTGTAATTGCAGGCCGTACGCGGCGTCTTGGAATAGAAGCAGCGCAGCACGGCCAGCGAGTCCGGGCCGGTCTGGGAAGAGGCGATGAGCGCCTGGTTGTCGCCCTTCATCGCGATCTCCGTCAGCACGGTAACCTCGACCAACTTGGGCTTGGCCTTGATGCCGACCTTCGCCAGCATTGGTATCACCGCCTCGACGATCGGCAGGCCCCAGCTCTCGTTCTGGCTGGTCGTCCATTCGAACTCGAAGCCGTTGGGATAGCCCGCCTCGGCCAGCAGCTTCTTTGCCTTTTCCGGGTCATACGGATAGGGCTTCACCGTCTTGTCGAAGGATGCCGACGAGGGCGGCAGCCAACTCGTGGCGCGATAGGCCTTGTCCTTGACCAGGCGGTTGATGATCAGGTTGGAGTCGATGGCATAGTTGATCGCCTGGCGTACCCGCTTGTCCTGGAAGGGCTTGATGGAATCGATGTTGAATCGCATCGAACGGGTGAACATCTCGGCGACCTCGAGAATGCTCTTGGACAGGACCGGATCGGCGCGATAGGCGACGTACTGAGCCGGTCCCAAGATCGAGGTGTCGACCTCCTTGTTGCGGAAGGCAACGTCGCGTGCTGCCGCTTCTGCCATGATCAGCACCTCGACCTTATCGAGGTAGGGCTTGCCGGGCTTGTAGAACTTGTCGAAGCGCTCGGTGACGACGCGGCTGCCCGGAATGTGCTCCTTGAACTTGAAAGGTCCGAGGCCTACCGGGTTGGCGGCAAAGTTGCCTTTCTCGACCTCTTCCTTGGGCAGGATCGCCGTCGAGCCGTCGAAGAAGTAGAAGCCGGGATCGACGAGGTCTGTGACCGTTATCTCAAGCGTGAAATCGTCGATCTTTTTGAGCCCGGAGATTTCCTTCGCCTGACCCTTCTCGACGTCCACGGCGCCCTTGATGATGCGGGCGAAGCGGGCGCCCGGATAGCCCTTCGAGCCATCCATGAGGCGGGTGTAGGAATAAATGAGATCGTCTGCCGTCATCTTGCGGCCATTGTGGAAGTAGGCGTCGTCGCGCAGCTTGAAGGTGTGCGTCATGCCATCGGTCGAAGTGCTCACGGACTTCGCCAGCTCCAGAACCAGCTTCGAGTTTGCGGTATCCCAGTTGTAGAGCGTCCGGTGTATGGCCTTGTTGACGATGTCGTCCTGGGCACGCGGCGTCGTATGCGGGTCGAGGCTGCCGAAGCTCGCGGCGTAGGGCGCGGTCATCCGGAGCGTGCCGCCCTTGCGCGGCGTTTGCTGCGCATTCGCCGTCCCGACGCCGATGACGGCGATCGCAGCGACCGCGAGCCATGCCAGTTTACGCATCAACCCATCCCCCTTTGAACATTCTCGTTGGAGCGCATTCCATCTTGCCTTGCCTCTCCATGCAAGAGGAATGCCGAGTTGCGTTCAAAAGGGTGGGGCCGGCCAGAGGTCCCTTACTTCGCTGGCTCTAGGCCGGGACGCAGTAGCCGTCGCGCCGGGGATCGCAGCCGCCGGTGAAGATGCCGGTCTCGGGGTCGACCGCGACCCCCTGCATGCCACCCACGCTCCAGGTCCATTCCGGACCGGTGGTGACGTCGTGGCCGAGCCTGCGCAGGTCGGCATGGACCTCCGGCGAAAGGCGCGATTCGAGCAGTACCGCGGCGCCGTCGGTGAGACGGCCGCGCGGCGCCTCGATTGCCTGCTGCAGCGGCAGACCGAAATCGACGTACTGGACCATGGCCTGGGGCTGAGTCTGCAGGATGCCGTAGCTTCCCGGGGTGCCCAGCGCGAGGATCGGAACTCCGTCCTTCGTCGAGATCGAGGGCGCCATGCACATGGGCAGCTGGTCGCCCGGCTTCACACGATTGGGGCTCTGCGGGTTCACGTCGGCCCAGTAGAGGAAGTTGTTGAGGCAGAGGCCGGTGCCGGGCACCACGACGCCCGAGCCGAAGACGCTGCCCAGGCTCTGCGTCAGGCAGATCAGGTTGCCTTCGTTGTCGGCGATCGAGAATGACGTCGTGTGGCTCTCGTCGGTCGGCGAGACCGGCTGCTGCGGCGGGGTCCACTGCTCGGTCGGACCGATCACCGGTTTGCCGTCGCGCACGCGGGCACGCAGCGTCTCGACATGGGCGTCCGACAGGATCTCGGCCAGCTTCTGCGGTGCCGGCACACCCGCGGAGATGCGCACCCCGGCGGCGAGGCGGACGGCGCGCAGCACGGTGTCGAGGTGCTCGGTCGAATTGCGCTTCATCGCGGCGAGGTCGAAGCCTTCCAGGATGCGCAGGGTCAGCAGGAACTGGAAGCCCTCGCAGGGCGGCGGGGGTACATGGACGGTGCGGCCGCGATAGGTGACGGAGACAGGGTCGCGCCAGGTCGCCGTGGCAGCCAGCAGATCGTCCATGACCATGCAGCCGCCCAGCTCGGTCAGCCGGTCGAGGATCTTCTGGCCGAGCGCGCCGCCGTAGAGCAGGCCCGGGCCTTCGCTCGCCAGCGCCTCGAGGGTGCGTGCGAGGTCGGGCTGCTTCAGCACGAAGCCCGGATTCACGGTGCCCGCGCCGCCGGTATAGACCCGCGACCATTCCGGATGCAGCGCCTTGTGGCCCGCGAGGTCGCCGGCGACGGCCTGCATTTCCTCAAGGTTGAACTCGATCAGCCGGAAGCCGTCGCGCGCGACGGCGATCGCCGGCGCGAACAGTTCCGGCAGCTTCTTCTTACCGTGCGCCCGGTTCAGTTCGCACCAGCCGGCGAGATTGCCCGGCGCGCCCACGGCCACCGCGCCCCGCTGCAGTTGCGCGCGGTTGCTGAGCTTGTCGATCGGGAAGTTCTTCGAAATCGGCCCGACGAAGTCGAGCGTGCGGACGCGCCTCTCGCTGGCGATGTAGCAGGTCGCGACGCCGCGGCCCGCGAGGCCGGACATATAGGGCTCGACGACGTTCAGTGCCGCTGCAGTCGCAACCGCCGCATCGAAGGCGTTGCCGCCGTTCGACAGGATGCGCGCGCCGGCTGCTGCCGCAAGTGGATGGGCCGCCGCCACCATGCCGTGCCGCGATGCGATTGTCGGACGCCTGCCGTGTTGCAGCATGAGATCTCCCTTTGAGGCGGGCGGATCGTGCCGCCTCTTTCGCGCTTCGACCAGCGACAATTGCGCATCGGTGCTGCCGCTAGCATAAAGGTCGGCATGACAATCGGCCGGCGCAAAGCCCTGACGATCCTCGCCGCAGCGTCCGCCGCTGCATCGCCTGCACGCGCTCAATCATGGCCCGCAAAGCCGCTCACCATCGTGGTGCCCTATGCGGCCGGAAGCGCAACCGACACGCTGGCCCGGCTCATGGCGGAATACCTGGCGCCGAAACTCGGCCAACCGGTGATCGTCGACAACAAGGGCGGCGGCAACGGTTCGATCGCAGCCAACTACGTCGCCAAGGCAGCGCCCGACGGCTACACGCTGATGATCGCGACAGCGGCGACCCATGCCGGCAATCCCAACCTGATGAAGTCGTTGTCCTATGATTCGCTGGTCGATTTCGCGCCGGCGGGTTTCTATGGCTTCATCCAGTTCGTCCTGCTGGTGCGTGCCGATGCCGGCATGGACACGCTCGCCGACTTCATCAAGCGCGCCAAAGCCAAGCCGGCGCTGACCTCGGGCGCCGGTACGCCCTCCGCCCGTGTGATCACGGCGACATTGGCGGAGCGTTTCGGCACCGAGATCACCTATGTGCCCTACAAGTCCGCGCCGCAGGCGCTCGCCGATCTCCTGTCCGGCCAGATCGACATGACCTTCGCGGACGTGGCCATCGCGGTGCCGCAGGTGAAGGCGGGCAAGGTGAAGGCGCTGGTGATGGCGTCGGATTCGCGCTCGCCGCTGCTGCCCGATGTGCCGACCTTCGAGCAGGCTGGATTGGGTCAGTTCGCGCTCGACGCCTGGTTCGTGATCATGGCGCCGGCCAAGACTCCGCCCGAGGTCGTGGCTCGGATCGACAGAGCCGTTCAGGAGATCGTGACCGATCCTGAGGTGATCAAGCGCCTGCGCGGAATCTCGTTCGAGCCGCAGCGCAAGGCGCCGGAAGACGTACGGCCCTTCATCAAGTCGGAAATCGAGAAATGGGGCCGGCTTTCCAAGGCCGCCGGCATCGAGAAGGAATGAAGACGATGGAGAAGAAGCGCCTCGAATTCGGCTGGTTCCTGCCCACCGCGGGCGACACCACCGCCTATGGATTGCCGAGCGCGCAGGTGCCGCCGTCGCTCGACCTGTTCGACAAGATCGTCGGCGCCGCCGAGGCGGCGGGCTTCGAATACATGCTCGTGCCGGTGCAGACCGCGTGCTGGGAGGCCTGGATCACCAGCGCGATGATGGTGGCGCGGTCCAAGTCGATGCGCATGCTGGTGGCGGCGCGGCCGAGCTACATCAACCCGGTGCTGCTCGCGAAGATGATCACCGCCTTCGACCAGCTCTCGGACGGGCGCATCTGCATCAACCTGATCGCCGGCCAGAGCGAGGCCGAGAATGCCTCCGAAGGCATCAAGTGGGGCAAGGAAGAGCGCTACGAGATCATGGACGAGGAGGTCTCGATCCTGAAGGCGCTGTGGACCACAAAGGGTCCGGTGAACTTCGACGGCAAGTTCTATCAGCTGAAGGGCGCGCAGATCCGGCCCTATCCGCTGCAGCAGCCGCATCCGCGCTTCTATCTCGGCGGCGGCTCGAAGCAGGCCTGGGAGATTTCCGCCAAGCACTCCGACGTGCATCTCTTCTGGGGCGACACCTACGAGCGCATCCGCGCCAACATGGCCGAGATCAGGTCGATGGCGGCACGTCATGGTCGGGAGAAGGATATCGGCTTCGGCATGCGCCTGCAGGTCGTCTGCCGCGAGACCGAGAAGGAAGCCTGGGATTTCGCCCATGGGCTGGTCGAACACGCAAGCGAGGCGCAGAAGGCCTTCGTGAAGGAGCGCTTCGCCACTTCGGAAGCCAACCGCCGCGTGCGCGAGCTGGCGGCGATCGGCGAGACGATCGAGCCGCACCTGTGGACCGGCATCACCCAGGTCCGTCCCGGCGCCGGCATCGCCATCGTCGGCGATCCCGAACAGTGCGCGGACACGTTGCAGAAGTTCATCGACCTCGGCTGCCATTCCTTCTGCCTCTCGGGCTACCTGCACGACGAGGAGGCGGAGCGCTTCGGCAAATGGATCATGCCGATCCTGCGACAGCGTAACCCGGGACGCATGCTGGCCTAGGTCGCGTCGCCCTTCCTCAGTCGAAGGCAACCTCGACTTTGCCCAGTATCCCGAAGTCGGCGACGTGCCGGCTCGCTCTGCCGACTGGCATAATCCCCGTGCAGCTGCCGGTCGTAACGATGTCCCTGGCCCGCAGCGGCTGACCTGCCGTCGCGCGCTGGTTTGCGAGCCAGGCGAGCGCATTCAGCGGGTGGCCGAGAACGTCCCGCCCGTGGCCCATCCGTTCTTCCCGGCCGTCCACGCTGAGCCGCGCCGATGCAGCCGCGAGATCGTGCCGGCGCCAGTCGGCGACCGCCTCGCCGAGCACGAGGTGGCCAGCCGCCGAATCGTCGGCAATCAGGACCTGAATTGGCAACGGACTTCCGCGGGCGATGCGGCGCTCGCCGACTTCGATGGCGGGATGAAGTGTGTCGACACAGTCGGCCGCGGCTTCGGCGGTCCATCCCGTCCTGTGCGCGGGCATGTCCTCGCCCAACACAAGGGCGAATTCGCATTCGTCGACAGGCGTCATCAGGTCATCGAATTTCAGGAGGCAGGGACTGCCGTGGATCGCTTCTTTGGCAATCCGGCCATAGATCGGCCGCGCAGCACCCAGGTCGCGCAGATTGTCGAGCGCGGTGGCGCCGATCTTCCAGGCGCCCACGACGAGGCTGCTTTCCTCGGCGACCCGCGCGGCCACGCGATAGGCGGCATCCTCATCGAGGGGCATCACGTCGCTCGGCAGCCGCTCGATCAGCCGGCGGCTGCGACGAGCCTCCCTCAACAGCGCGACCAGAGTCGCTTCCGCCTGCGTGTTCATCTTTCCTCGGTAATTTCCATGATAGTCTGCCGGTCGGATCGACGACGAGCGAGTCGCAAAGCCATGACGATCGATTTTCCTGGCATGCTCGCGGCCTGATGGCGCGCGCCGCACTTCCCGATGTCGGAGCGCGTCAGCTAGAGGCGGTGCTGGCGCTGGCCGAGTACGGCAGCTTCGTTGCGGCTGCCGCGCGACTCAGGATTTCCCAGCCGGCGCTTACCCGCATGCTGAAGCGGCTCGAGGCGCAACTCGGCGTCCGGCTGTTCGAGCGCAGCACGCGCCGGGTACAGATCACGGCGGCGGGCCGGGAATTCGCCGCCGTTGCCGAGCGCATGCTGAACGATCTCGGTATCACGGTCCAAAGCGTTCGCGAGGTGGCGCAGGAACGGCGTGGTTTGGTCGTGATCTCGTGCGTGATGTCGGTCGCCGTCGGCCGGTTGCCCCGGATGGTCGGGGCCTACCGCAGCGACCGGCCGGGTGTCGAGATCCATGTGCGCGAGGGCGTGTATGCGTCGATCCTCGAAGACGTGCGCAGCGGCGTCGCAGATTTCGGCATCAGTTATGTCGACGAACTGCCTGATTTTGCGGTCGGCACGGCCTTGGGCCGCGAGACTTTCCATGCCGTCGTGCCGGCGCGCCACGCGCTCGCTGGCCGTCGTAGCATTGCGCTGGCCGAACTCGCCGCGCATCCGATCGTGGCCCTGCCCACCGAATCGCGCACGCGCCGTACGATCGATGCGGCGGCCGTGACTGCAGGCCTGCAACTTCACCAGAGGGTGGTTGTGAACCAGATTGCGACCCTGCTGGCTCTGGTGGGCGCCGGGGTCGGCGTGGGCGTGGTGCCGGGCGGCGCCACCCGCGGTCCGCTGGTCCGCGGCCTGCGTTTCATTCCTCTGGCCGAGCCGAAGCTGGTGCGCCGTCTCGGACTGATCGCCCTGCGCGAGCGCGAGGCAACACCCGTCGCCTCCGGCTTCATGGCGTTGCTGCGCCGCGAGTGGCCGAAATCGGATTGATGCAGATTGTGCAACAATCCCGTCTATCAGGTTGATCTTGGCATAGCGGCATGGCGGATTATGCTTGCGTCGGAGGTACACTGTGCAGTTTGCATCCCGATCCTACTCGGCCGACAGCATCTCGGCCGTTCAGGAACTCTATCATTCCAACGGCTGGACCGACGGCCTGCCCATCGTGCCGCCCACGCGCGAGGCGGTTCAGGAATGCCTCGAATGGGTGATGATGCCGCCCGACCAGCTGATCGGCATCGAGCCGGTGCGCGGCCTCGCCATCACCGCCGAGAAGCTCGCGATCAACGCCGTGATGGCGGGCTGCCTGCCGATGCACTTCCCGGTCGTCGTGACGGCCTGGACCGCGATGATGCAGGAGGAGTTCCTGATGCACGGCGCGACGGCGAGCACCGGCGGCTGCGCCGTGCTGGTCATCCTGAACGGACCGATTCGCCTGGAGATCGGCGCCAGCGGCTCGTTCAATGCGCTCGCCAACTCCGATCGCGCAACGGCGGTCATCGGGCGCGCCATCCGGCTCTGCCTGATCAACCTGCTGGACGACCGGCCCGGCGTCATCGACCGCTCGACCCTCGGGCATCCCGGCAAGTTCAGCTACTGCGTCGCCGAGGATGAGGAAGACACGACCTGGCTGCCGCTGGCCGAGCATCGCGGCGTGCCGAAGGGCGCTTCCTCCGTGACCGTCCTGGCGGCCGGCGCGCCGCGCCAGCTCATGAATGAGTGGACCACCAAGCCGGAGGAGATCCTCGAGACCTTCGCCGCCGAGATGCGCGCCAACATGCGCCACTACTCGATCCATCCCGGCAACTACGCGCTGATCATTCCCAAGCAGTTGCGCGAGCATCTGCAGGCGGGCGGCTGGACCAAGGCCGACATCGCGACCTTCATCCATGAACGCGCCCGTATCCATCGCCGCGAATGGGCCGATGTCGGCAAGGGCGCCGTGGTCCGCGACCGCGGCGACAGCGTCTATACGGCGATGGATTCGCCCGACCAGCTCTTGGTCGTGGCGGCCGGCGGGCCGGCCGGCGGCTTCGGCGCCGTCATCCCGCCCTGGCTTGGCAACAAGAGCTACGCCGTCACCCTGCCGATCGGCGTCTGCGTCGATTGCGAACCGCCCAAGAAGTAGGAGAATCACAATGTTCGAAGTTCTCGATCCCACGCCGGGCACCGCGCCACCGGCCGGCCAACTCGCCCCGCGCCTCGACACGCTGGAAGGCAAGACGGTCGGCTTCATCTCGAATGGCAAGGAAGGCACCAAGGGCTTCTTCAAGCACCTGGACCAGATCCTGCGCGAGGAATACGGCGTCGCCAACGTGGTGAGCCGCACCAAGTCGAACTACAGCGCCCCCGCCGATCCGCACATCGTGGCGGAGATCAAGAGCTGGGACGCCGTCGTCTCGGGCCTGGGAGATTGAGGGTCCTGTTCATCGTGCAGTCTGCACGACTCAGTTACCGCTGAACGACTGGAAGTTCCTGCTTTCAGCGTGATGACGACCCGATTCGCCAGCGCGGCCGAAATGATGAGCCGCGTGCTCGGCATGCCGGGCTATGCCTTCGCCCAGATCGGCCATCCGGTCAGCAGCGCGACCGACGACCAGCTCCGTGCGATGGCACGAACCGCCATCGAGCAGGGCCTGGCAATGCTGGTCAGGCCGAAGGCCTGAACCCCCTCAAAGCAACCTCGGGCGGCGCTTTGCGTTGCCCGAGGGAAGCAATAACGGGAGTTCACGGCATGAAGCCGCTGGCGATTTTGGGTGTTCTTCTGATCGTGATCGGCATTGCCGGTTTCGCGATCGACAATATCTCCTTTACCGAGCGCAAGACCATCGTCGATGCCGGCCCGCTCAAGGTCACGGCGGACGAACAGCGCACCATCCCTATCCCCACCATCGCGGGCATCGTCGCCGTGATTGCCGGCGCCGGCCTTCTCTTCATGGGCCGGGCCGCGCGCAGCTAGGGTTCTTCGCCCAGCGGCCAGGTGAAGCGGATGTTGTTCCTGGCCAAGCCGTCCAGAACGATCTGCGTGCCACCCGACTTCATCATCCACTCCAGGCGGTGATCGCGATACTCGCGTCTGCTCTGTCCCGACGCGAGCCGCTCGTGGGCGTTTGCCATGCTGGCAGCGGCCGCCTCGAATTCCTTGAAGGTCGCGGCGACCGACGGCCGTTCGATGAGCCGGTCGCGCCACTGCGCCAGCGATGAGCCGGCCGGTGTGCCCAGACCGTAGAAGAACGAGCGATTGAGGTACGGCGCGACGCTGAGATCGGCCCAGCCGAAGTTCTCGCCGTTGAACCACGGCCGGTCGCCGAGTTTGGCCTCGAGCCAGGCCTGAATCTCGGCTGTCTGGCGGGCGGCGGTGGCCTTCATCTTCTCCGCCTGCTCGCCCTCGGCGCGCTTGAACCAGCGGATCTCGCTCAGGCCCCAGTTCACCGCCTCGTAGAGAGTGTCGCACAGGTCCTCGATCATCCGCGCTTCTGCGCGGGCCGCGGGCGCGCGCGGCAGCAGGGGCGGCGAGGGGTACTTGTCCTCCAGGTATTCGAGGATGATCGTCGAATCGAAAATCCTGGCCTCGCCGTCGATCAGCGTCGGCACCTCGTTGCGCGGGCTGGCCGCCGCGAACGCGCCGCCGGCCGTGCCTGTGCCCAGCGCGGCGGGGGTCTCGACCTTGAAGTCGAGGCCCTTCTCACGCAGGGCGATCTTCACCTTCTGGGCGTAGGACGACAGCGGATGTTCGTAGAGCAGCATGGCGCTCACTTCGCTTGAGGAATCTCCATCCGGACCGCGATGGCGGCGCTGGCGATCACCGCCGGGTCGTTGTTCTCCGGATCCGCGATGTCGAGCCCGCCCTTGACCACCTTCACCGTCACGATGCCGTGGGGCAGCGAGGCCTTCACCTTTTCCGCGTCGACCTTGTCAGGCTGCTGCACGCCGATCGTGACGTCGACGAACATGCCTGTCCTGGTGTCGACCTTGAGGGTCCGGATCATCGCGAGCGAGGAATGGTGGAGGGCGTCCTGCACGGCGCGCAGGGCGGCCTTGGTGTAGTCGCCGCCGTGCAGGTCGTTGCCGGTGCCGAGTTCGAGGATCACGCGCTTGGCGGTCATGGTCTTGGCTCCCTCACAGGTCCAGGCGGACGATGGCGGCGGCCTGGGCGATCACCGTCTTGTCCGTGCCGGCTTCGTTTTCGATCTCCAGCCCGCCTTCGACCACCTTCACCGTGCCGGTGCCGTGCGGCAGGACCGCCAGCACCTGTGCGGTGTCGACCTGGTCGGGATGGGGCACGCCGATCAGGACCTCGACCACCATGTCGTCGCTCGACTTGCCCAGCGCCGTCGCGACGGTGAGCGAGTTGTGCCACAGCGCGTCGCGCAGGGCCCGGACGGCGGCCTTGGTGTAGTCGCCGCCCCTTATATCGGTGCCCATGCCGATCTCGAGGGCCACCTTCTTCAGCGCCATGACATTCTCCCGTTCAGGGCTTCGCGAGGCCGGCCTTGATCAGCAGCGGCTTCACTTCGGCATAATACTTCTCGGCGAAGGCGCGGAACTCGGCGGGATTCTTGTCCCACGGCACCTGGATGAACTTCGCCAGATACTCGGTCACCTTCGGTTCCGCCGAGGCCTGCTTGAAGGCCTGGTAGAGCGTGTCGACGATGGCCGGCGGCATGCCCTTGGGGCCGAGCAGGCCGTAGGGGCTCTGGCCCACCACGTTGACGCCGAGTTCGATCATCGTCGGGGTGTCGGGATAGCGCGGGATGCGCTTCTCGGTCGCGAAGGCCAGGACGCGGCACTTGCCGTCGTCGACGAAGGGCGCCCACTGGGCCGCGTCGGCGATGAACTGGATCTCCCCGCTCATCAACGCCTGCATCCATTCCGCGCCGCCCTTGTAGGGGACGTGGGTGAACTTTGCGCCGGTCGCCTGCTCGACCTCGATCATCATGAGCTGGCCGGTGCCGCCGACGCCCGAGGTGCCGTAATTGTACTTGTCCGGGTCGTTCTTGCCGGCCGCGATCATGTCCTGGAAGGTCTTCCAGGGACTGTCGGCGCGCACGACGATGCCCATCGTATAGCCCGACAGGCCGGTGATGTAGGTGAAGTCGGTCAGCGGGTGCCAGCTGGTCTGCTGGTAGTGCGGATAGCGCAGCGTGTTGATGCTCATGACGGCCAGCGTGTAGCCGTCGGGCTTGGCGTTCAGCAGCATGGCCGGGGCCAGCGTGCCGGCGGCGCCGGGCTTGATGTCGATGATGATCTGCTGGCCCAGGATTTTGCCCACCGCCTCGGCGAGCAGGCGCATGTGCACGTCGGTGACGCCGCCGGCGGCGAACGGGTTGTAGATCGTGATCGGCTTCTCGGGTTTCCAGCTTGCCTGGCCGCGGGCGATCCTCGGGGCGATCATCGGAGCGGTGAGCGCCGTTGCGCCGGCCAGGGCGGCAAAGCGGCGGCGGTTGATCGGGACCTGCTGGGACATGAACGCTCCTCCTGTTCTTTTTCGTAGGCCGTGGGCACGAAGAAACGGCTGCCTGGGGCAGCCGTCCGTCCGTTCCATAGCGTTTCGACGAAGGCGCGTTAAGCGCTACTTCCGTCGCGCGGCGTCGAGACTCCAGGGACCGGGGCCCGCTGCGGCGATGTAGAGGAAGACGAAGCAGTAGAGCGCCGCCAGTTCGCCGGCATTGAGGATCGGATAAAAGCCGCGCGGCGCGTGGGCCATGAAATAGGCGACGGCCATCAGGCCAGACAGGACGAAGGCGGTGCTGCGGGTAAACAGACCGAGGATCATCAGGACGCCGCCGACCAGTTCGAGGATGCCGGCGATGCCGGGCGGCGACGTCAGGCTGAGGTTCGCGAACATCGGGATGACCGGGATCTTCAGCAGCTTGGCCGTGCCGTGCTGCAGGAACAGGAGGCCCGCCATGATACGCAGCACGCTGAGCAGACGCGGAGCCCATGCCGCACCGAGTGCGTCCAAATTCATCGCAATACTTTCCTCAAACCGGATGCAGTCGCGACATCCTGATTGCGGCTCTTCCTTCCGACAAGCGAGACACTGGTAATCAGGTTACGAAGACGTCACTGAGGTCTTCGATCAACCTGCGCCATGTCGTTCCTTCTCGCCGACGTCGTGAAGAAGGCGCTCGGCCTTACGCCACTGGGCTTGGTGGGCCCGACGGATGCGGGGTCGGCGTCGGATGATCCTCTGGCAGCGGCATGTCGGGGCGGGCCGGCATTTCCGGTGGAACCGGATCGACCTGGCCGGGAGCGGGAGGGACGGCGGGGATCTCTCGGGGTGGATCGGCGGCATGCAACGTCATCGTCAGTATCTCCTGCGCGTGGGTGAAGTGCCAAAAACGAATGCCCGCCATAAGGCGGGCATTCGGCATCGGACGACCGAGGACTACCGGTCCTGGTTCTGCGGCTGCTGACGCTGTCCCGGCTGTCCCGGCTGAGTGGGCTGCTGGTTCTGCTTCTGCTGCTGCTCGCGCTGGACCTGTTCGCGCTGCTGGCGATCGCGATCCTGCTGCGGCGACGGATTCTGCTTCTGGTCGTTCATGGCGTTTCTCCATGTTCGCCGCGACCGCCGGAATGACGGTCGCTGCTTACAAAACGCCTGCCTTGCGACGGGGGTTGCACCCCTCGCCATTTCTCGGCCCGCCGGGAAGACGACCGGGAATCGCCCGATTTCCAACGTGAACGACGAGGCTCTATTTCTCCGGCACTTTGCCGATGCGCTCCACGGCGACCTTCAGTCGGGCGGCATCCTTGTCGAGGAAGGTCTTGAATTCCGGCGCGTCCAGATAGGCGATGGGAGTCTCGACCTTGGCCATCGCCTCCTTGAATTCCGGATCGTCGGCGGTGCGGCGGACCGCGTCGCGCAGCGTCATGAGGATCGGCGAGGGCGTGGCCGCGGGCGCGAAGAGCCCCGACCAGATGTAGAAGGTGGCATCGTAGCCCAGCTCCTTCATGCTGGGTACGTCCGGCAGGGAGGCGAGGCGCTTGTCGCCCCACACCGCGAGCGCGCGCATCTTGCCGGCCTTGATCTGGCCGATGGCCGCCGACGGGCCCGAAGCCAGCGCATCGATCTGGCCGCCGAGCAGCGCCGCGACCGCGGGTCCGCCGCCCTGGTAGGGAATGTGGAACAGCTTGATGCCCGCGGCGTCGGCGAAGATCTCCATCGCCACGTGCAGCGTGCCGTAAACACCTGACGAGCCGTAATTGATCGTCCCGGGCTTCGCCTTCGCGGCCTCGACCAGATCCTTCAGCGTCTTGTAGGGCCCGTCCTCCCGCACCACCAGGACCGTGGGATCGGCGCTGATCAGCGCGATGGGCGCGAACTGGTCGAGTTCGTAGGCCGGCGCGCGGCCCTGCAGGCGATCGGCCACCGGCAGGACCGAGATCGACGACAGCGCCATCAGGAGCGTGTAGCCGTCCGGCGCCGAGCGCGCTGCTTGCGCGGTTCCCACCGAGCCGCCGGCGCCGCCCTTGTTCTGCACGACGACCGACTGCTTGAGCAGCTTGCCCATGACATGCGCCGTCGGCCGCCCCGTGATGTCGGCCACGCCGCCGGGCGGGAAGGGTACGATCATGGTGATCGGCCGCGACGGATAGGCTTCCTGGGCCTGGAGCGGAAGGGCGAACGGCAGCATCGCCGCGCCGGCCAGAAGGGTACGCCGCTTCATGTCGTTTCCTCCATTCATGTCTTGATTGCCTACTTGCCCTTTGAACCGGCTTTCGCGGCGCCGCTCAAGGTGCGGGGATAGGTGGCGGTGAAGCCGAAGAGGGTCGAGAGCGCGTCGGGCACCATGATCTTGTCGAGATCCTCC
Organism: Reyranella sp.; assembly: GCA_017990895.1. GTDB lineage: Bacteria > Pseudomonadota > Alphaproteobacteria > Reyranellales > Reyranellaceae > Reyranella. The sequence goes on along the minus strand of JAGNNA010000013.1, from coordinate 1,424 downwards.
AGGCCGGCAGTCTTGGTGGGCTTCAGGCCGAGTACCAGCGGCCCTTTGGGCGCCTTCCAGTCACCGACGAAGGAGGCGATGGCGTCGAGCGCCTTCAGCGTCTCGCCGGTCTGTGCCTGGGCGAAGCCGGCCAGCGCGTCGAGTGCGGTCGTGATCAACTCGTCGGGCTTCATGCCTTCCTCGCTGGCAAGGGCGGGGACCAGCTTGTCCAGCAGCTGCCTGTCGTCGATCGTGAGGGAGGCGCTCCGCAGCCGGCCCTCGTCCTTGGCGGTGTCCATGTCGGTGTCGTCGCTCACCCCGTCGACGATCATCGACAGGGCGAACCGGGCCTGGCCGCGCAGGGTGACCTCCAGCATGTTGAGGGAGAGGACCTTGGCGGCCGGGTCGATGCGATAGTCGAGCGCGATGTCGAACGGTACCCTGGGAACGCCGTAGGGTTCGAGCGCGGTGAACATCTCGTCGTCGCCCGTCATGCCCTCCATCCTGAGCCTGGCGAACCGCGGCGCGCGATCGTCCCTGGAGTCCTTCCTGAGGCGATCGAAGTCGAGGTCCTCGACCGTCACCTTCTCGATCTTGATTGTGCTTTCCTTGTCGCCTGTCGCGGCGTTGGCCGGAACGACCGCGACAACGTCGTTCAGGACGAAGCCCGAGGCACCGAGTGGCTGGGCGCTGGCATAGCTCAGGGTCTTGAGCTCGAACTGGGGCCTGATTTCCTTCTCGAAGCGCTCCAGCCCGTTCTGTGCCCAGGTGCCGGTCGCAAACCCGATCAGCAGCAATGCCGATACCAGCGCCGCGAAAACTACCCGCATGAATCCATCTCCTTACCCGATGATCAATGATAGCACAGACGCTGACGGGGCCCGACCTGCCTGTCGTTCGCTACACCAAGGGAGAAATCGCTTCTGTCATACGGTCGGGGCATGGTGCGTCATCGACCACCCGAAGGAGACGACAGATGATCCGTAGGGCAAAGGCCGAATGGCGCGGTACGGGCAAGGACGGCACCGGCGGCCTCACCAGCGATTCCGGCGTCCTGTCCGGGACGCCCTATTCCTTCAAGACCCGTTTCCAGGGCGAGAAGGGCACCAATCCCGAAGAATTGATCGCCGCTGCCCATGCCGGCTGCTTCACCATGGCTCTGGCGTTCCAGCTGCAGACGGCAGGCTTCACGCCGACGCTGCTCGAGACCGAGGCGGCAGTCTCGCTCGACCAGGACGGTCCGGGCTTCAAGATCAGCAAGTCGGCGCTCACCCTGGTGGCCGAGGTGCCGAACCTCGACCGGGCGACCTTCGACAAGCTCGCCGAGGCGGCCGAAAAAGGTTGTCCGGTTCCCAAGCTGCTCAATGCCGAGATTACGCTCCATAAGACTCTGAACTAGGCGGCAGACTCATAATGCCTGAGCCAAAGTCGTACGGCAGCGAGCT
>JAGNNA010000261.1 GCA_017990895.1 Reyranella sp. | reverse complement strand
GTCCACGAATGCTTTTATGCGGCCTGTGCCGAGTCCGCCCAGGCGCCACTGGTCAGCGCCGACGATGAATTCCTGCAGGTACTGAAGAGCGAAGGCATCCCGGTACGCGGCGTGCCACTCGCCCGGGCCGATCAACTCGTCGGTCCCTGATGCCATGGACTACGCCGAGCTCCAGGTCACGACCAACTACAGCTTCCTGCGCGGCGGCTCTCATCCGCAGGAACTGGTCGAACGGGCGATCGAGCTCGGCCACACCGCCATCGGCATCACCGACCGCAACACGCTGGCCGGCGTCGTACGCGCCTTCGCGGCCTCGCGCGACAAAGAGAAACCGAAAGATCCCGAAAAGGACAGAATCAAGCTGCTGGTCGGCAGCCACCTCGAAACGCGCGACGGCTATTCGCTGCTCGTCTACCCGACAGATCTCGACGCCTATAAGCGCCTCTCGCGCCTGCTGACTCTGGGCAACCGGCGCACAGAGAAGGGCCAATGCGACATCAGCTTCGATGATCTTGCCGAATATGCCGAAGGCCTGTTGGCGATCGTGCTACCGCCGCAAAAGCCCGAGGACTCGAGCTTTCTCGATCGGCTGCAGAAGCTCGCAGACCTGTTCGAAGGTCGCTGCTACCTCGCCGCCTCCATGCTCTATCGCGGCGGTGATGCACGCCGCCTCGCCCTGCTTGACGATCTCGCCGACCGGCACAGCGTAAAGCTCGTCGCCACCAACGACGTGCACTATCACGTCCCCGAGCGACGGGCGCTGCAGGATGTCGTGACGGCGATCCGCCTCGGCTGCACGGTCGAGAATCTGGGCTTCCGCAGCTTTGCCAGCGCCGAGCGCCACCTCAAAGAGCCGATCGAGATGGCACGCTTGTTCAGGCGTTACCCACACGCGATCGCGCATACACAGGAGATCGCAAAGCGCTGTGGATTCTCGCTGCGGCAACTCACCTACCAGTATCCCGTCGTCTATGAAGGTGGCGAGACGCCCATGGACAAGCTCATGCGCCTGACCTGGGCGGGCGCGGCCTGGCGCTATCCCAGCGGCGTGCCGGAAGAGGTAGCCGGTACAATCCGAAAGGAATTCGCACTCATCGATCTCAAGAAAATCGCACCCTACTTCCTGACGGTGCATGAGATCGTGATGGAGGCCCGCAGGCGTGAAATTCTTTGCCAGGGCCGCGGTTCGGCCGCCAACTCCGCTGTATGCTATTGCCTCGGCATCACGTCGGTAAATCCTGACGAGACCGACGTCCTGTTCGAGCGCTTCCTCTCCAATTCTCGCGACGAGCCGCCTGACATCGATGTCGATTTCGAGCACGAGCGGCGCGAAGAAATCATCCAGTGGATTTATGATGAGAGGCATCATCGCTCCCGCGCCGCCCTTGCCGCCACGGTGATCTCCTTCAGGAGTCGCAGCGCCATCCGAGAGGTCGGCAAGGTGTTCGGTCTCTCGCCCGACACGGTGGGCGTGATGGCCGACACGGTGTGGGGCATGGGATCGAGCGGCGTGAAGGTCGATCATGTGCGCGACGCCGGTCTCGATCCGACAGACCCACGCATCGTGCTGGCGCTTGAACTCTCGTCGGCCCTGTGCGGTTTCCCCCGCCACCTTTCCCAGCATGTCGGTGGCTTCGTATTGACCCAGGACCGGTTGGACGAACTGGTGCCGATCCAGAATGCGGCGATGAAGGATCGCACCGTCGTCGAATGGGACAAGGACGATCTCGACGTGCTGGGCATCTACAAGGTCGATGTGCTGGCGCTCGGCATGCTGACGGCGCTGCGCAAGAGCTTTGCCCTGATCGAAAAGCATTTCGACAGAAAGCTGAATCTCGCCATGCGTCCGAACGACGAAAACGTCTACGAGATGCTGTGCCGCGCCGACTCGGTCGGCGTCTTCCAGGTCGAGAGCCGGGCGCAGATGTCGATGCTGCCGCGTCTGAAGCCCAGGGAATATTACGATCTCGTCGTCCAGGTAGCGATCGTACGACCGGGTCCCATCCAGGGTGGCATGGTCCATCCTTACTTGAAGAACCGCGCCAATCCCGACGCTGTCGAATATCCTGGGCCAAAACTCAAGAAAGTTCTCGAACGGACACTGGGCGTTCCCCTGTTCCAGGAGCAGGCGATGCAGATCGCCATCGATGGAGCGGGATTCTCGCCAGAGAAGGCGGACGAACTCCGTCGCGCCATGGCAACGTTCCGCCACAACGGCACAATCTACAAGTTCAAGATACCCTTCATTAGAGGCATGGAGGAGAACGGCTACAAAACGGACTTCGCCGAACGTTGCTTCAAGCAGATCGAAGGCTTCGGCGAGTACGGTTTTCCCGAGAGCCATGCCGCGAGCTTCGCGATCCTAGTCTACGCCTCGTCCTACGTGAAGCACTACTACCCCGAAGTCTTTGCCGCCGCCCTGCTCAACTCTCAGCCGATGGGATTCTACGCGCCGGCCCAGCTCGTGCGTGATGCAAAGGAGCACGGCGTCGAAGTGCGGCCGCCCGACATCAATGCCAGCGACTGGGATTGCGTGCTGGAGCCGGGACGGAACAATCGCTGCGCGCTGCGCCTCGGCCTGCGCCAGGTCACGGGGCTTTCGAAAGAGGCGGCCATGCAGATGGTCGCGCGCCGGGGCGGCAGGCCCTATCGCGATCCCTCCGACCTGTGGCGGCGCAGTGGCCTCAGCAAGAAGCAGATCGCGGCGCTGGCCCGTGCCGATGCCTTCGCGTCCCTCGGCCTCACGCGGCGCGACGTATTGTGGGCGGTGCGCGGCTTCTCCGATGGACAACTGCCGTTGCTCGATACGGAGGCGGGAGCGTGCGACTTCGAGCCCGCCGTCGCCCTTCCGGCCCTGACGCTCGGCGAGCAGGTGGTCGACGATTACAGCAGCTTCTCGATGTCGTTGCGGTCGCACCCGATGGAGCTGCTGCGGGCCACTCTCGCGCAGCGCGGCATGTCCAGCACCGAAACGCTGAAGACGGCGAAGAATGGCCAGCTGCTGACCCTGGCGGGTCTCGTGCTGGTGCGCCAGCGGCCGGGCACGGCGTCGGGCGTGGTGTTCGTCACCCTCGAGGATGAGTTCGGCATCGCCAATCTCGTGGTCTGGCCCAGGGTGTTCGACACCCATCGCCGCATCGTGATGGGCGCCCGGCTGATGGGCGTGCGCGGTCGCATCCAGTGCCAGGGCGAGGATGAATACAAGGTGATCCACCTCGTCGCCGAGGAGGTATGGGACCTCTCGGCCGAACTGGATTCCATCTCCGAACTCGACCTGTTCCGCCTGACCAACGGTCGTGGCGACGCGGCCCGCAGCGATCCCGGAGACCGCCGGGTGAAGGTCGCGGAGGCCAATGCCACGCGGCATCGTTCGAGCCGGAATGTCCCCGAAAGGCCGGTCAGCCAGCCGAAATACGACCGCAGCCGCATCGTCCTCGACCGGCCCAAGATCCGCATCCAGAGCCGGGACTTTCACTGAGGCCGCTTCAGAGTCGCGTCGCCTCGTCGATCAGTTCCTGGGCGGCGATGTCCAGCAGTTCGTCCTCGGCGGTGCCGTCGAGCACGCGCTCCTTGCCGATCTCGAGCAGCACCGGCACGGCCAGCGGCGAGATGCGGTCGAGGCGGCGATAGACGATTCGTCCCTTGGCGCGCCTCAGCAGGTCGCCCAGCCTCTTCAGATCCGCGAGCTGCCAAGCCGCATCCTGGCGGGTGGCGCGCAGCAGGATGTGGTTGGGCTCGTGCTGGCGCAGCGTGTCGTAGATCAGGTCGGAACTGAACGTGACCTGGCGGCGCGATTTCTCCTCGCCGGGAAAGCGCCGCTCGATCAGGCCGGCGATCACCGCGACGTTGCGGAACGAGCGCCGCAGCATGCTCGATTCGTCCATCCACGCCTCGAGATCGTCGCCCAGCATGTCCTCGTCGAACAGCTCCTCGATCTGCTTCGGCGAGGCCGGCCGCAAGCCCCAGAGGCCCAGCACATAGTCGGTGGCGACGAAGCCCAGCGGCCGCAGCCCCATGCGTTCCATGCGCCGCGTCAGCAGCATGCCCAGGGTCTGGTGTGCGTTGCGGCCCTCGAAGCAATAGGCGACCAGGAACTGCTTGCCGCCCCGCGGGAAACCCTCGACCAGCAGCTTGTCGGCCGGCGGCAGCATCGAGCGGAAGACCTGGATGCGCAGCCACTCCTGCACCTCGGCCGGCAGCTTGGGGTGCTTCAGCGGATCCTGAAGAATGCCGCGCACACGATCGGCGAGGAAGGTCGAGAGCGGCAACCGCCCGCCGCCATAGGCCGGCACCTTGGGATCGCCGCCAGTCGCCGGCGAACAGATCGCCGCCAGCTCCTTCACACCCTCGAAGCGCAGCAGGCGGCCGGCGAACACGAACGTGTCGCCCGGCACCAGCCCCTGCACGAACCCCTCCTCGACCTCGCCCAGCACGGGACCGCGCCGCAGCCGCACCTTCATCAGCGGCAGTTCAACGATGGTGCCGACATTCATGCGGAACTGTTTCGCGACCAAGGGCGACGCCAGCATCCAGCGCCCGTCGGGAAGCTGCTTCAGCCGGTGCCAGCGATCGTAAGCCGCCAGCGCATAACCGCCGGTCGCCACGAAGTCGAACGTGTCGTCGAAATCCTGGCGCGGCAGGTCGCGATAGGGCTGCGCGCGGCGCACCTCGGCGAAGAAGGCCTCGCGGTCGATCGGCTGGGCACAGGCCGTGCCGACGATGTGCTGCGCCAGCACGTCGAGGCAGGGCGGCCGCGGCGGATCGCCATCGAGTTCGCGGGCCTCGACGGCTTCGAGTGCCGCCAGCGACTCCAGCACCTCGAAGCGATTGGCCGGCGCAATCATGGCGCGGCTGGGCTCGTCGAGCCGGTGGTTGGCACGGCCGATACGCTGCATCAGCCGGCTAACGCCCTTGGGTGCGCCCATCTGGATCACCAGGTCGACATCGCCCCAGTCGATACCCAGGTCCAGCGACGAGGTCGCCACCACAGCGCGCAACTTGCCCGCCGCCATCGCCGCCTCGACCTTGCGCCGCTGCTCGACGGCCAGCGAGCCGTGATGCAGCCCGATTGACAGGTTCTCGTCGTTGATCCGCCAGAGTGCGTCGAACGCCAGCTCCGCCTGCGCCCGCGTGTTCACGAAGATGATCGACGTCTTGTGCTGCCGGATGATGTTGTAGATCTCGGGCACCGCATGGCGCCCCATATGGCCGCCCCAAGGGATGCGCTCCTGCGCATCGATGATCGACACGACGGGCGGCGCGCCGGGCTCGCCCATCACGATCTCGACCGGTTCGTCGCGCAGGTTCAGGAACTCCGCCAATGCCGGTGGGTCGGCGACGGTGGCCGACAGCCCGACGAAGCGCGCCTGCGGGGCGAGCGTCGCCAGCCGCGACAGGCACAGCGCCAGATGATGACCGCGCTTGCTGGTGGCGAAGGCGTGCAGCTCGTCGATGATCACGCACTTGAGGCTGGCGAAGAACTTCGCCGCATCGAGATAGGAGAGCAGCAGCGCCAGCGACTCCGGCGTCGTCATCAGCAGATCGGGCGGCCGTTCGCGCTGCCGCAACCGGCGGCTCTGCGGCGTGTCGCCGGTCCGGCTCTCCGCCCGCACCGGCAGCTGCATCTCGGCCAGCGGCTGTTCGAGGTTGCGGCGGATGTCGGTGGCCAGCGCCTTCAGCGGCGAGATGTAGAGCGTGTGCAGCTCCCCCTGCCCCTTCTTGTAGGCGAGGTCCTCGCCAGCCTGCCGCCGCTCCGTCAGTTCGATCAGTGACGGAAGGAAACCCGCCAGCGTCTTGCCGCCGCCGGTCGGCGCGATCAGCAGCGCGCTTTTGCCCTCTCGTGCCAGGTCGACCAGCGCGAGCTGGTGCGGCCGCGGCGCCCAGCCGCGACTCTCGAACCAGCGTGCAAACAGGTCGGGAAGCCCCATATCTCTGGGGTAGGATGCATCAGGAGCCATGGCAATCGAGACGTCAAACGAGACCCTGAATCCGCGCACGTGGCTCTATCCGACGCCGCGCGGCCTCTATTGTGAACCGGGCGATTTCTACGTCGACCCGGCCTTTGCCGTGCCGCAGGCGGTGATCACGCACGGGCATGGCGACCATGCGCGGCCGGGCCATCGCAAGGCGCTGGCGACGCCGGAAACACTGGCGATCATGCGCACGCGCTTCCAGGACATGCCCGACACCGAGCAGCAGTCGTTGAAATACGGCGAGAGCGTGCGGATTGGCGACGTTGAAGTCGGCTTTGCGCCGGCCGGGCACATCCTCGGCTCGGCGCAGGCAGTGCTGGCATATAGGGGCCAGCGCATCGTCGTGTCCGGCGACTACAAGCGCCGGCCCGATCCGACCTGCCCGCCGTTCGACCCCGTACCGTGCGACGTGTTCATCACCGAAGCGACCTTCGCGCTGCCGGTCTTCCATCATCCCTCCGATGCCGGCGAGATCGGCAAGCTGCTGCGCTCCGTCGCCACCTTCCCCGAGCGCACTCATCTGGTGGGCGTCTATGCACTCGGCAAGTGCCAGCGGGTCATCCGCCTGTTGCGCGAGGCGGGCTACGACAAGCGCATCTGGCTGCATGGCGGGCTGCTGTCCCTGTGCAAGCTCTATCAGGAGCATGGAGTCGATCTCGGCGACGTGGCGCCGGTCTCCGAAGCCATCCTCGAGACCTTCAAGGGCGCCATCGTGTTGTGCCCGCCGTCGGCCATCGCCGACCGGTGGTCGCGGCGTTTCGCCGATCCGATCGCCGCCGTGTGTTCGGGCTGGATGAACGTGCGCGCCCGCGCGCGGCAGCGCGGCGCAGAACTGCCGCTCATCATCTCCGATCATGCCGACTGGCCGGAACTCACGCAGACCCTGAAGGATGTCGGCGCCCCCAAAGTGTGGGTAACGCACGGCCGCGAGGAAGCGCTGGTCCACTATGCGCGCGGGATCGGCATCGACGCCGAGGCGCTGCACCTCGCCGGCCGCGAGGACGAGGATTCCTGACCCGTGCAGGCCTTCGCCCGCCTCCTCGATGCCCTCTCCTTCCAGCCGGCGCGCAACGCCAAGCTTCGGCTGATCGAGACCTATCTGCGCGAGACGCCCGACCCCGACCGTGGCTGGGCGCTGGCGGCCCTGACCGGCGGGCTCGATTTTCCGTCGGCCAAGCCCGCCCTGCTGCGCGGCTTCGGACAGGAGAAGATCGGCGCCGAGTTGTTCGCTTTTTCATACGACTATGTCGGCGACCTTGCTGAAACGCTGGCGCTGATCTGGGACACCGACCCCGCCGCGGGACCGCCGCCGACGCTCTCCGAAGTCGTCGAGACATTGCAACGTGC
>JAGNNA010000260.1 GCA_017990895.1 Reyranella sp. | reverse complement strand
GCCTACGGCCGGGCCCGCTACATCGAGGCCCTGGTCAATTCCCTCAAGCTCGGTGCCGTGTCGGCGTTGCTGGCCGGTGTTTTCGCGGTGCCGCTGGCGTGGGCCGTGGCACGCACCAACATGCCCGGCCGCGGGCTCACCCGCATGCTGGTGCTGGCGACCTTCATCACGCCGCCCTACACCGGCGCGGTGGCCTGGATCCTGCTGGCCGGTCCCAACGCCGGCTGGCTCAACCGCTTCTACATCATGGCGACGGGGGCAGAGGCGGGGCCCTTCAACATCTACAGCTTCACCGGCCTCGCGGTCGTCATCGCACTCTATTCCTTCCCCTATATCTTCATCTTCACCACGGCGGCGCTCGAACTGGTGTCGTCGGAAATGGAGGATGCCGCCAACATCTTGGGGGCTGGGCCGTGGCGGACCATGCGCAAGGTGACGCTGCCGCTGGCGCTGCCGGCGATCCTGGGCGGCCTGATCATCTGTTTCCTGGAGGCGATCGCCCTGTTCGGCTCGCCGGCCATGATCGCGATTCCGGCACGCTTCAACGTCGTGACGACGCAACTCTTCCAGTTCTTCGGCAATCCCGTGCGGGTCGAGGTGGCGGCGGCCTATGCCATGCCGCTGCTCGGCGTCACGATCCTCCTGGTGCTGGTGCAGCGCCTGATCGTGCGCCGCAAGGGCTTCGTGGCGCTGACCGGCAAGGGGGGCGAGCGGCGGCCGATCCTGCTCGGCCGCTGGCGCTGGGTGGTGTTCGGCTACGCCATGTTCGTCGCTGCCCTGGCGGTGTTCCTGCCCTACATCTTCCTGATCCAGTCGGCCTTCGCCAAGGCCTGGGGCCGCGGCTTCGCACTCGACAACATCACCTTCGCGAACTTCCGCTTCATCCTGTTCGAGCATGCGACGGCAGCCCAGTCGGTGATCAACAGCTTCGCCTATGCGGGTGTGAGCGCCACGATCGCGGTCTTCCTGACCTTGGGCGTCGCCTACATCGTGGCGCGGCGGCTGATCCCGTTCGGCGGCGTTCTGGGATTCCTCTGCGTGGCGCCGTTCGTGATCCCGGGCGTGGTGCTGGCGATCGGCTTCTATGCCGCCTATGCGCCGCCGCCGCTGGCGCTCTACGGCACCGCGCTGATTCTGATTCTGGCCTTCACCACGCGCTTCCTGCCGGTGGGCTACGTGAACGCCAGCGCCGCCATCAACAGTCTCAATCCCGAGATGGAAGAGGCGGTCCGTGTGCTCGGAGGCAGCCGTCTGACGGCGCTGCGGCGCGTGGTGGCGCCGCTGCTGAAGCGTAACCTGCTGGGCGCTTGGCTGCTGATCTTCATTCCGGCGACGCGCGAGCTGTCGGCGGCGATCTTCCTCTACGGCCCCAACACGAAGGTGGCGTCCGTCATGATCTTCGACATGAGCGAGGAGGGGAACTTCGAGCGCCTCGCCGCGCTGGCGCTGGTTTTGCAGGTATTGACCCTTCCGCTCCTGTATCTGGGTCAACGGGCACTGGGTCGGGACTTCATGCTGAGGCGTAACGCGACATGAGCAAGCTCGTTTTGAAGAACGTCGCCAAGCGCTATGGCGCGTTCGAGGCGGTGGCGGATTTCTCGCTGGAGCTTGCCAAGGGAGAATTCGTCTCCCTGCTCGGACCATCGGGCTGTGGCAAGACCACGACCCTGCGCATGATAGCGGGCTTCATGCCGCCGAGCAGCGGCAGCATCGAGATGGACGGCAAGCAGATCTCCTCGGCGTCCGGCGTCGTGCCGCCAGAGCATCGCCGCATGTCGATGATCTTCCAGAGCTATGCGATCTGGCCCAACATGACGGTTGGGGAGAATGTCGGGTTCGGCCTGCAGGTCCGGAAGCTTTCGCGCGCCGAGATCGACCGGCGGGTCGACAAGATCCTGGACGTCGTCCAGATGCGCAACCTCAAGGGTCGCTACCCGGCCGAACTGTCGGGGGGGCAGCAGCAGCGTGTCGCCCTGGCCCGCGCCATCGTCGTGGAGCCAGAAGTGCTGCTGCTCGACGAGCCGCTCTCCAACCTGGACGCCAACCTGCGCGAGGAAATGCGCTTCGAGATCCGGCGCCTGCACGACGAGTTCAAGATTACGACGGTCTACGTGACCCATGACCAGTCGGAGGCGATGGTGACGTCGGATCGGATCGTCGTGATGAACAAGGGCAAGATCGAGCAGATCGATGCGCCGCACGTCCTGTACGGGCGCCCGAAGAGCCGATTCGTGGCCGGATTCATCGGCCGCACGAACTTCGTCGAGGGCACGCTGCAGGGCAACGAGGTGCGCTTCGACGGCTACAGCGCGTCTGCTGCAGCGGTGGAGGGAGCAACCGGCGGCGGCAAGCTCCTCTATTCGCTGCGCCCCCAGGCGATCGCCCTGTCTGCCCAGAAGCCCGGGGGCGCCGGACTGTCGTTCGAGGCCGAGATCGTCGACCGGTCCTATCTCGGCGAATACTGGGACTATCAGGTCCGTCCGCTGGGCGGCTCCAAGCCGCTGCGCGTCTCGACCGCGCCGACCGCCGTTTTCGAGGTCGGCAGCCGTGTCTGGCTGGAGATCGCACCGTCCGCCATGGTACGGGTAGAGTAGCTTTTAAACCCAGAGTGAGAGCATGACCGCAGGACCGCTAGCCCGATTCAAAGTCCTCGACCTGACGCGCGTGCGCGCCGGTCCGACCGCCGTCCGCTACCTCGCCGACTGGGGCGCCGACTGCATCAAGGTCGAGATGCCGCCTTCGGCCGGTGAGATGGACATGGGCGGGCCGCGCCACGGTCCCGACTTCCAGAACCTGCATCGCAACAAGCGGTCGATCACGCTCAATCTCAAGGAGCCGGACGGCAAGGCCGTCTTCATGAAACTGGTCGAGCAGGCCGACGTGGTGGTCGAGAACTACCGCGCCGACGTGAAGTTCCGCCTCGGCATCGACTATGAGAGCCTGAAGAAGGTGAACCCGCGGATCGTCCTGGGATCGATCTCGGGGTTCGGCCAGGACGGGCCCTACGCCGAGCGCGCCGGCTTCGACCAGATCGCCCAGGGCATGGGCGGCCTGATGATGGTGACCGGCAATCCGGGCGAGGGCCCGATGCGCGCCGGCATCGCCGTGGCCGACGTCGGTGCAGGCCTGCACTGCGCGATCGGTATCCTGATCGCGCTGCTGGAGCGCGAGACCTCGGGGCAGGGCCAGTGGGTCTCGTCCTCGCTGCTGCAGGCCATGATCTCGATGTGCGATTTCCAGGCCGCACGCTGGACCATCGCCAAGGACGTGCCCGGCCAGGCCGGCAACAACCATCCGACCTCGATTCCGACCGGCGTCTTCAAGACGAAGGACGGCTACATCAACATCGCGGCGTCAGGCGGCCACATCTACAAGCGGTTCTGCGAGGCCGTCAGTTCGCCGGAACTCTACACCGACGAGCGGTTCAGCACGGACAAGGGCCGGGCCAAGAATCGCGACGCGCTGAACGACGAGATCAACAAGCGGGTTGCGCAGTACAGCAGCGTCGACCTCGTCGAGAAGCTGAACAAGGCGGGCGTGCCGGCCGGTCCGATCTACAAAATGGACGAGATGTTCGCCGATCCGCAGGTCAAGCACCTCAAGATGGCCCATCCCGTGCATTCGCCCAAGCTGGGCGACATCGAGCTGATCGGCCAGGCGATCAACATGAGCCGCACGCCGTTTGAGATGAAGACCGCGACGCCGGAGCAGGGCGAGCATACCGACGCCGTGCTGAAGGAGGCCGGTTTCGACGCCGCGGCCATCGCCGACTTCCGCAAGCGCGGCGTGATCTGATGTCGATCAGCCCCACCCCGAACATGATCGCGGAGAAGGTGGGGCCGGTCGGCCGGCTCGTCTTCAACAAGCCGCAGAAGCACAACGCCACCTCGACCGACATGTGGGAGGCGATCCCGGTCATCCTCGACGACTTCGAGAAGGACCCGAATATCCGCGTCGTGGTGGTCACCGGCGCGGGCGACAAGGCCTTCGTCTCCGGGGCCGACATCTCGGAGTTCGAAAAGGCGCGCAATACCCCCGAACAGGTCGCCTACTACGACAAGATCGGCGAGGAGGCCAACAGGCGCCTCAACAAGTGCTCCAAGCCGACGATCGCCCGGATCCGCGGCTACTGCATTGGCGGCGGGCTGGCGGTATCGCTGCTCTGCGACATCCGCATCGCCTCGGAGAACAGCAAGTTCGGCGTGCCGGCGGCGCGGCTGGGGCTGGGCTATCGCGCCAGCGGCCTCAAGATCCTGACCGATCTCGTGGGCCCGTCCCATGCCAAGGAAATCTTCTTCACCGCCCGCCATTTCAATGCGCAGGAAGCTTTCGGCATGGGGCTGGTCACGCGGGTCGTGCCCGACGGCGAGCTCGATTCCTATGTCGACAATTACTGCCGGATGATCGGCGAAAATGCGCCGCTCACCATGCACGCCGCCAAGCGCACGATCGAGGAGCTGACGCGCCTCGACGGCGAGCCGGACTTCGCCCGCCTCAACGGGCTGGTGAAGCAGTGCTTCGATTCGGAAGACTATGTCGAAGGCCGTACGGCCTTCATGGAGAAGCGTAAACCGGTCTTCAAGGGACGCTGAGGGAGAAGGTCATGGCGGCGCTGACTCAGGAGCAACGCGACGCGTTCTGGCGCGACGGGTATCTCATGGTGGAGGACGCCGTCACGCCGGCGCAGCTCGCCGCCCTCAAGGGCGAGATCGCGGGATGGGTCGAGCAGAGCAGGGCCCACGCCACACCCTTCGGCCCGCCGACGGTCGACGGCCGCCCACGCTTCGACATGGGCGCCGAGCACAGCGCCGAGAAGCCTGCGCTGAGGCGGATCAACAATCCCTCCGACATTTCCGACGCCTATCGCGAGGTCATGCTCGACGCCCGCATGGTCGACATGGTGGCCGAGCTGATCGGGCCGGACGTGAAGTTCCACCACTGCAAGATCAACCTCAAGCTCCCGGGCGCGCGGACCGAGGTCAACTACCACCAGGATTTTGCCTACACCCCGCACACCAACGACGACATCGTGACGGCTCTCCTGTTCCTCGACGACGTCGACGAGAGCAACGGCTGCCTCACCGTGGTGCCGGGCTCGCACAAGGGGCCCGTCCTGTCGCTGTTCGAGGGCGAGCGCTTCACCGGCGCGGTCGCGCCCGACGAGGAGAAGAAGGCGCTCGACCAGTCGATCCCCTGCCTGGGCAAGGCGGGCAGCGTCTGCCTGATGCACACGCGGCTGCTGCACGGGTCGGCCGCCAACGGGGCAGACAAGTCGCGCGGCCTCTACATCTGCGTCTACACTGCCGCCGATGCGGTGCCGATCGCGCGCAACCCGATGCCGAGCCTGAACGAAGGCCGCATCGTGCGCGGCAAGGAAGCGCGCTTCGCCCGCCTCAAGGAAGGGCTGGTGGAGCTGCCGAAGCAACCCAAGACCGCCTCGTTCTTCACGGTCCTCGGACAGGATTCGAAGCAGGCCGCCGAGTGAGCGACCCGCTGCCGGCGATCACGGAGGCTGAGGCCTCCGGCGAGATCGCCGATCTCTTTGCCGACATCCGCACGACCGTTGGCGTCCGGGTGGTCAATCTCGTCTGGCGGCATCTCGCCACGATGGAGGGGGCACTGCCCTGGGCCTGGGTGGCCGTTAAGCCGCTCTATCTCGACGGACTGCCGGACGCCGCGATGGCGGCCTTCCACCGGACGATGGATGTGCCGAAGCTCGCTTCGCTGGCCGGTGAGGAGCCCCCCAGCGTCGATGCCGTGCTGGCGAGCTACGACCACTCCAACACGATCAACCTCTTCGCCCTCGGCGCCCTGCGCGCCTGGCTGAACGGCGAAGTGGCTCGCGACGGGACGATCGCGCCGGGTCCACGCAAGCCAGCGCCCGACCTGGCTCTGCCCAAGCTCGCCTCCGAAGAAGACGTCGCTCCCGAGACATGGGCGCTGGTGCTGCGCCTCAACAAGTTTGGCGACGAGCCACAGCCGCTGATCCTGGCCAGCATGTACCGCCATCTGGCCCATGCGCCGTCGTTTCTCCAGCGGGTCGAAGGCGCATTGGCACCGGTCGCCGCCGACGGCTCCCTGCGCAGGGCCGTCCTGGACAATCGCAGCACGGCCGCCATTCTCTCGGCCGATATCGCCCGCGCGATCTCGGCCGCGCGGCCGCCACAGGCCGTCGAGATCGAGAAGGCCGTCGGCCTGTTCGTCGACCACGCCATCGGCAAGATGGTGACTATCTGCCGCGCGATCCGCACTGCCAGAGGCAAGCCACTCTCATAGGAGCGCGCCACTTCAGTGGCGCTCAAGCTTTGTTGATCAGCAAGACATCAGCGCAACTGGAGTTGCGCGCTCCATTGATGGTCTTCGTCGAAACTACTCTGCCGCCTTGCGTGCGCTCTGATTGCGCGCCAGCCATTCTTCCATCGCCTGTTCCATCGTCATGAAGAGCGCGCCGCCTTCGATGAGGCGCTGTATCAGGCGCTCCAGCATCATCATGCGATGGCCGCGGCCGATGACGTGCGGATGGAACGTGTAGGTGAGGATGCCGAAATCGGGCTGGACGCGGGTCATGTAGGTGAAGTCGTCGACGAAATTGTCGAGCACGCTGGTCGCGTTCATCAGTCCCTGTTGAACCGAGCCGTTGGGCAGGCGCATGTATTCGAAGTGCGGGAAGTCGTCGAGCGACCAGCTGATCGGCATCTCGAGCAGCGGCGTCTCGCGGCCGCGCACGAACGGCTTCAGCAGCTCGGCGACGTCGCCCTGGCGGGCAAAATAGCAGTCGTAATCGTGGCCCATCATCGAGCTATCGTATTGGATGCCGTGTTTCAGCAGGAGCTCGATCGAATGGGGCGAGAGATCCCAGGCGGGTGAACGGTAGCCACGCGCGGTGCGTCCGCTGATGCGCTTGATCGATTCGTTGCCGTGGACGATCTCCTCCTCTTCCTGCTCGCGCGAGAGAGTGACGGGCAGGCGATGCGTCCAGCCGTGATGGGCGAGTTCGTGGCCTGCCTCGACATAGGGTGCGACGGCCTGCGGCGTGCTGTCGATCGTGTGGCCGGGCGTGAAGAAGGTGCCCTTGATGCCGTAACGCTCCAGCAGCGCGACCAGCCGCGGGATAACGACGACGTCGTACTCGCCGCGCGAGATCGCGGTCGGCGAGGTCATGCCCCGGGCGATGAATCCCGAGAGATGGTCGTGGTCGAAGGTGAGGCAGACGATGTGGCGCGGCATGGCGGCGGCTCCGGCTCTGGTTCTGAAAGTGATCGGCGAAGCTTAGGCCGGATTGTCGTGCGCGCCCATCGCCGGATGCTATCCTGATGTGCCAGGGAGG
>JAGNNA010000259.1 GCA_017990895.1 Reyranella sp. | reverse complement strand
CGATCAGGTCGGCGATCTGCTCGGGCGTGCCCGCGGTCGTGTAGTGGCCCCGGGCGCCAGCAAGATAGGCGAGCAGCTGGCGCAGCGTGAACTTCTCGCGACGGACCAGTCCGACGATCACCTCGGTGCGGCTGCGCGCCGCCTGAACCGTGCCAGGATCGGGAAAATCCTCCGGCGTCAGCGGCCGGTCGAGCGGCAGGTGCGAGAAGTCGTGGCCGCCGAACCGGCCGCTCAGCCGCTTGCGCCCGACTTCGGGATCGGTGAGTTCGTTCAGTTCCTTCGCCAGCCGCTTCGCCTCCGTCTCTGTCGAGGCGATCACGGGGCTGAGGCCGGGCAGGATCAGGACGTGCTCCGACGGACGGCCCTCTGCCGCCGCGAGCTTCTTGAGGTCGGCATAGAATTCCTGCGCGGTGGTCTTTTCCATCTGGGCGGTGAAGACCGCCTCGGCGTGGCGGGCGGCGAAGCGGCGCCCGGTGTCGGACGAACCGGCCTGCACGAAAACCGGTCGCCCCTGCGGCCCGCGCGGCATGTTGAGCGGACCGGCGACGCGATAGTACTTGCCCTCGTGGTTGATCGGGCGAATGCGATCGGCACGCGCATAGTGGCCGCTGGCGCGGTCGTCGAGCACGGCATCGTCGGCCCAGCTGTCCCAGAGAGCCTTGGCAACCTGCACGAATTCCTCGCCGCGCTCGTAGCGTTCATCGTGGCTCACGAGCCCCGCGCCGCCGAAGTTGCGGGCGGCGGGCGCGAGCCAGGAGGTGACGATGTTCCAGCCGACCCGGCCGCCGCTGATATGGTCGAGCGAGCCGAACTGCCGCGCGAGGTTGAACGGCTCGGAATAGGTGGTCGATGCCGTGGCGATGAGGCCGATCCGTTCGGTGGACCCGGCAATGGCGGCGAGCGCGGTGATCGGCTCCAGCCAGGTGCTGGCGGCATGCGCTACGGTATCGGCCAGCGCCAGCTGGTCGGCCAGGAAGATCGAATCGAACAGGCCGGCCTCGGCGCGCCGCGCGAGGTCGCGGAAATATTCGATGTCGGTCAGCGCGAGTGGGGAAGAGTCGGGATGCCGCCACGACGCTTCGTGATGGCCCCGGCTCTGGATGAAGAGGTTGAGGTGGAGCTGTCGCTTCATCTCCTCACTGTGCAGCCGGCGCGTAGACCGACGCAAGCTGACGCGACACGAGTCGGGCATAAAGGCCGCCGCGCGAAACCAGAGCGGCATGCGTTCCGCTTTCCGCCACGCGCCCCTCGTCCAACACGACGATCAGGTCCGCGTCGCGCACGGTCGAGAGGCGGTGAGCAATCACGATGGTCGTGCGGTCGGCCTTCAATACGTCGAGCGCGCGCCGCACCGCCTGTTCGTTCACCGCGTCGAGATGCGAGGTCGCCTCGTCGAGGATCAGAATCGGGGCGTCCTTCAGGAAGGCGCGCGCGATGGCGACCCTCTGGCGCTGGCCGCCGCTCAGGCTGGTGCCGCGCTCGCCGACGGGCGAGTCGAGGCCCTGCGGCAGCGCTGCGACCAGTTCGCCGAGCGACGCATGTTCGATGGCGGCGAGCAGTTCGGCCTCCGTCGCCTCGGGGCGCGCGATCAGGATGTTGGCGCGCAGCGTGTCGTTGAACAGGTAGGTGTCCTGCGCCACGAGGGCCATGAGGCCGCGCAGCTCGTCGAGCCTGTAGTCGCGCAGGTCCGCGCCGTTCAGCGTGATCCGTCCGGAGTCGGGATCCCAGAAGCGCATCAGGAGCTGCGCCGTGGTGGTCTTGCCCGCGCCCGACGTGCCGACCAGCGCCACCGTCTTGCCGGCCGGAATGGCGAAGCTCACGTCGGAGAGAGCGCGCCGCGTCTGGCCGGGATAGGTGAAGTAGACCTGCTCCAGCGCGAGCGACGCCGCGCCGCGCGCCGCGGGGACGCCGGGCCCGTCGCGGACCGGGATCGGCTCGTTGGCCAGCGCATAGACGCGGCGGGTCGCGCCCAGCGTGTCGGCGAGCTGGCGGCCGATCTGCGCGATCTCCGACACCGGCAGGAAGGCCGACATTGCGAGGATCGTCATCAGCGGCAGCAGGCCGGGATCGAGCGCGCCGCGCGATGCGAGGACGGCGCCGACCACGACGATGGCGAGGCCGCCCAGGCCCGTCAGCACTTCGAGGATGGCGTGCTGCATCGTGAGCTCGCTGAAGAAGGGCAGGCGTAGCGAGATGTGGCGCTCCGACAGCTCGTCGAGCTTATTGCCGCGCGCGCCCTCCTGCTGGTTGGCGACGATCTCGCCGAGACCCTGGACCGAGTCGACGGCGAAGGCGCCGAGCTCGCCGGCCGCCTCGCGCGCCTGGCTGCCCAGCCGATCGACCCTCTTGCGCATCAGGAAGGGGCTGAGGCCCACGGCCAGCAGGAACGGCACCAGGGTGATCGCCAGCCAGCCGCTCGTCGTCGCCAGCGCGATCACGACCGCGGCGGGGATAAGGATCGCGACGAAGGCCGGCGCCACCGTATGCGCGAAGAAATACTCGACCAGCTCGATGTCATGGGTGGCCAGCGCCATGAGATCGCCGGTGCGACGGCGCGTGAGATAGGCGGGCGCCAGCGCGTCGAGCTTGCGGAAGGCGTCGATGCGCATCTCCGCGAGCAGACGGAACGCCATGTCGTGGGCCAGCCAGGATTCGAACCAGTGCAGGATGCCCGAGACTGGCGCGAGGATGGCGAGGGCGATCGCGAGGCCGCCATAGGGCTCGTGGTTCTTGAGCGCCAGCACGATCAAGGCCGAGAGCACGCCGATGCCGATGAAGGAAACGACGCGCGCCACGCCCAGCAGGAAAGTGGCGGTGAGCCTGCCCTTCCACGGCATGATGACCTTCATCAGCGCCACCACGACCTGGTACCAGGTGAGGCCCTCGGCCTTGATGATGCCCTCGCTGACCGGCTTGACCGCGCCGCCCGAGGTATTGGCGATCGTCTCCACCCGCTGCGGTGCCGCCAGCGTGTCGAGCGTGACGCCGGCCTGCTGCTCGCGCGCCTGCTCGGCCATGAGCTGCGCATAGACGCCACCTTGGCCCATCAGCGCGGCATGCTTGCCTTCCTCCGCGACATGGCCGCGGTCGAGGACGAGGATGCGGTCGCAATCGATGACGCTCGACAGGCGATGCGCGAGGATGAGCGTCGTGCGGCCCTGCATCAGCCGGTCGAGCGCCTCCTGGATCACCGCCTCGTTCTCGGCATCGACGGCGGAGAGCGCCTCGTCGAGGACGAGGATCGGCGTATCGCGCAGGAGCGCGCGGGCGATGGCGACCCGTTGGCGTTGGCCGCCCGAGAGCTTGATGCCCTTCTCGCCGATGATCGTCGCGTAACCCTGCGGCAGGCTCTCGATGAAGTCGTGGATGTTGGCAGCGCGGGCGGCATCTTCCATCTCCTCGCGCGAGGCGCCCGGCCGGCCGAGGCGGATGTTTTCCTCGACCGTGCCGTGGAACAGGAACGTGTCCTGGTTCACGACCGAGATCAGCGAACGGATCTGCGCGAAGGACAAGGTGCGCAGGTCGTGACCGCCGAGCAGGATGCGGCCCTGGTCGGGATCGTAGAAGCGCAGCAGCAGGCGCACGATCGACGACTTGCCGCCGCCCGAGGAGCCCACGAGGCCGAGCCGCTCGCCGGCGGCCGCCTTGAAGTTCAGCCGTTCGTGCACGGTGCGGCGCGTGCCGGGATAGGAGAAGCGGACGTCCTCGAAGGCGATCGTGGGGGCCAGCAGCCCGTCGAGCCGCGCCGGCGGCGGATCGATGACCGAGGGTTCGTCGTCCAGGATACGATAGATGCCTTGGGCCGCCGAGAGCCCGACCATGCCCTGGTGCAGAACGGAGCGCAGCTCGCGCATCGGCCGGAAGATCTCGATGCCCAGCATCAGGATGACCAGCAGCGAGGTGAGCGTCATGGCGCCCGCCTCGACCCGCGAGGCGCCGTAGATCAGCGCTGCGGCCGCGCCGCCTGCGATCGAGGTGTCGGTGATGCCACGCGCCAGCGAGTTGGTGCCGAGCACCCACATGGTGCGGCGGAACAGGTCGCGCGCCTCGACCTCGAGCTTGTCGGCGCGTGCCTTGCCCTGCCCGAATGCCTTCAGGGTCGCCAGCCCCTGGATCGAATCGAGGAACTCGGCGGCGAACGACTTGTAGGCGGTCATGCGCGCGATCGAGGCGCGCACGTCCCATTTGTGCCAGAGGGCGGGCGCGAACAGGGCGACCAGCGCGAAGCCCAGCATGACCAGCGCCACCGGCAGGTCGATGAAGGAGATCACCGCGAAGATCAGCAGCGGCGTCAGCAGGGCGATCAGGAACTGCGGCAGGAACTGGCCGAAATAGGTTTCGAGCTGCTCGACGCCGTCGATCATGGAAAGGGTGATGCCGCCGGAGCGCTGGCGGCCGACCGTTGCCGGCCCGAGCGAGGCGACCTTGTCGTAGAGCGTGCGGCGCAGCACCTTCTGGACGCGCGCCGCCGTCTCGTGCGCCAGCACCGCGCGCCAGTGCTCGGCGATGCCGCGCAACACCATCACCCCGGCGATCAGCAGGACCGGCAGCACCAGCTCCCCGAGGGGCCGTCCGACGAAGATCTGGCCGATCAGCCATCCCAGCAGGCCGAGCCGCGCGATGCCGCAGCCCACGCCCAGCAGGCCGACGGCGACGGTGGCGGCGATGCGGGCACGCACGCCCTGGGTGAAGACGAGGAGGCGGGGTTCGATGTGCATGGTGCGATGCTATGGCGAACACCCGTATTCGTCAGTCCACAATTCGGAAAGCCCTCTGTACAATTCTGAACATGGACAAGAACTGGGACGATCTCCGCATTTTCCTCGCCCTGGCGCGCGGCGGCACACTGACCACGGCGGCGAAGGCGCTGGGCGTCAGCCACCCGACGGTCTCGCGCCGCGTCCAGGCGCTAGAGAAGCAGATCGGCGCGCGCCTGTTCGACCGGCTGCCCGACCGCTTTGTGCCGACCGGCGCCGGCGAGGAGCTGCTGGCCGACACCGAGGCGATGGAGAAGGCTGCGCAGTCGATCCATCGCCGTAGCGCCGGGCTCAGCGACACGGTGAGCGGCACGGTACGGGTCTCGGCAGAGGAGGCGACGGCCGCGCTGCTCGCCCGTTACTCGGCCGAGCTGCGGAGCAAGCTGCGACAGATCGAATTCGAGGTCGTCTCGAGTCACACGCTGGCCAACCTGTCTCGTCGCGAGGCCGACCTCCTGATCCGTGAGGAGGTGCCGGAACTGGGCGGCATCGTCGCCCGCAAGCTGGGGCGGCTGGCCTACGCGGTCTATGCCGCGCGCGATTTTCCGGTGAAGCGATCTACGACGGCGGCGCTGGCCGCCCTGCCGTGGGTCGGCTTCGACGACGATCATCTGCGCATGCAGGGCCAGACCTGGCTGCTGGCCCTTCGCGGCGGTCGCCGGCCCGAGATCCGCGGCAACAACTGGTTGGTGCTGCACCAGGCCGCCCGGACCGGCGCCGGGCTGTCGGTCCTGCCCTGCCATCTCGCCGATCCCGACCCGCTGTTGCGCCGGGTCGGTGGTATCATCCCCGACGTCTTCGCCGACCAGTGGCTCCTGGTCCACCGCGACCTGCGCGCCCTGCCGCGCGTGCGCGCCGTCATGGACGCCGTCATCGATCTCTTCCAACGTGAGCGCCCGCTACTCGAAGGCCGCAGCAGAAGCTAGACGCTGCTGGGGGCGCGCCACTGCGCGCGGGGTAACCCCCGCGCTGAAGTGGCGCGTCATACTTTCGGGCGAGCGCTGCCGTACGGCCAAGAGCGCGCATCGACAGCCAAACCTGTCTTCACCGGACGCGCCACTGGAGTGGCGCGCCCCTAGCGGCGTATGCTCCCGGTAATCAATACCGGGGGAAAACGTCATGAAGAGAGTTGCTGTCGCGGCCGTGGGGCTCGCATTGCTTGCAACGGCAGGTCCGGCAAACGCCCAGGATTGGGCGTTGCCGATGGCGGCGAAGCCCGAGGATGTCGGGCTGTCCTCGACCCAGTTGAAGCGCATCGAGGCGGCGACGCAGAAGCATGTCGATGACGGGCTGGTGCCGGGAGCGGTCATGCTGGTGGCGCGGCGCGGCAAGGTCGCCTGGGTCTCGACCCTGGGCAAGCGCGATCCGGCGGCGTCGCCCGATGCGATGAAGGCCGATTCGATCTTCCGCATCTATTCGATGACCAAGCCGATCGTCAGCCTCGCGGTCATGCAGATGGTGGAGGAGGGGCGTCTGCAGGTCAGCGATCCGGTGTCCAGGTTCCTGCCCGAGATGGGCAAGATGAAAGTCGCGCAGGAGAAGGTCGGCGCCGACGGCGCGCACTCGATGCTGCTGTCCGATCCGGAGCGGCCGATGACGGTCCAGGACCTGCTGCGCCACACGTCGGGCCTGATCTACGGGGGCCGCGGTTCATCGCTGGTGAACCAGGCCTATGTTGCGGCAAAGATCGGCGACCGGTCGATGAGTAACCAGGAATTCGTCGCCAAGCTCTCGACCCTGCCGCTGCGCTTCTCGCCCGGCGCGCGCTGGGAATACGGCGTGTCGACCGACGTGCTGGGGCGTCTCATCGAGGTCGTCGACGGAAAGACCCTGGGAGAGTCGCTCTCGGAGCGTATCTTCAGGCCGCTCGGCATGGTCGATACGCAGTTCCAGGTACCGGCCACCAAGGTGGCGCGGGCCGCCCAGCCCGGGCCGCGTCCCGGCGGCCAGCCGATGACGCCGCGCTTCAAGGTCGACGACGGCGCGAAGTATGAATCCGGTGGTGGCGGGCTCACCTCCACGATGGCCGACTACCTGCGATTTGCCGCCATGCTGGCGAACGGCGGGGAACTGAACGGCAAGCGCCTGATCGGAAAGCAGACCCTGGCCTTCATGACGGCCGACCATACCGGCACGCGACCGGGCCGCCCGCCCGGCCTGGGATTCGGCCTGGGCTTCGAAGTCAGAACGATGACAGGCGAGGCGGCGCTGCCCGGTTCGGTCGGGGAATATGGCTGGGCCGGCAATGCCGGAACGCTCTTCTGGGTTGATCCGAAGAACGACCTGACGGCCATCTACATGGTCCAGGTGAGCGATCCCGACCGGATTGCGTTGCGCAATCAGTTTCGCAGCATGGTGCAAGCCGCGATCATCGACTAGAAGACCCTTCTCCAAGGAGGTGCTTCATGATTCGTCGTTCATTCCTGGCGCTGACCGGCCTGCTTCTGGCCGGTCCGGCCGCGGCTCAGCAGCCGCCCCTCAAGGTGGCGCTGATCTACAGCAAGACCGGTCCGCTCGAGGCCTATGCGCGGCAGACCGAGGCCGGCTTCATGCTGGGCCTGGAATACGCGACCAAGGGCACGATGGAAGTC
>JAGNNA010000258.1 GCA_017990895.1 Reyranella sp. | reverse complement strand
GCAGGGTAGCGGACATGGTCGTGCATATCCTCTTCGCGCGTCGAGGCGATCTTCACCGGCCGCCCGGCCTTGAGCGC
Source organism: Reyranella sp. (assembly GCA_017990895.1). Lineage (GTDB taxonomy): Bacteria > Pseudomonadota > Alphaproteobacteria > Reyranellales > Reyranellaceae > Reyranella. The sequence goes on along the minus strand of JAGNNA010000258.1, from coordinate 7,303 downwards.
GAGCCCGACGCAGATCGGCGTCACCGAGTTCATCTGGATGCTCGATCCGAACGCGCCACCAAGCGCCACCTTGACCACGTTCACCTTGTTGAGCGGCAGACCGTAGATCTGGCCGAGCAGGATGCGGGTGTTGTGGATCGACTGCGTGCTGGCCCAGACGGTGATGCCGCCGTCGGCCTCGGGCCGGCAGATCACCGACTTGGGTTCCATCTGGGCATGGTAGATGCGGCTGGTCCGGTAGGTCCGCTCGACCACCCTGTCAGCCTCGGCGAAGCCCTTCACCACGTCGCCGACATCGATCGTCCGCTGCACTGCCACGTTGTTGCGGATCGGCAGATCCTTGCCGTCGAGCAGCACGGTGTCGTGGATCGGATCGGCGCCGTCCTTCAGCGACTGCTCCATCGTCGTGATGACCTGCAGCGGCTCGTACTCGATCCTGATCGCGCGCAGCGCCTTTTCGGCAATCTCCTCGGTCGGTGCGGCGACTGCGGCCACCGCCTCGCCGACATGGCGCGCCTTGTCGGCGACAACCGTCCGGTCGCGGTAGAGGCATGGCGGCGTGCTGACGATGCGCTCGTTGTAGCGCATCTTCGGCACGTCGACATAGCTCAGGCATACGGCGCCGAGCGCCTCCGCCGCGCTGGTGTCGATGCTGACGATCCTGGCATGGGCATGGGGGCTGCGCAGCACGCGGCCATGCCACATGCGGTCCACCGATACGTCGGGTGTGTATTTCTCTGCCCCGGTGACCTTCGAGATGCCATCCTTGCGCCAGGACGCATCGCCTACGGATTTCAGTTCAGTCGACTGCATGTGCATGGGTGTTCCCCGTCTTCCCGTGTTCGCCATGACCGATACTAGGGCGCGAGCCGCTGCCGCCGGTATTAGTGTTTTCCGTGGACCGGCCATGGATTTCCTTCGCCGTCGGCGATCAGGCGAAATCCGCCACGATCGCGCGCCAGCGCCGTTCGAGCGTCGCCCCGCCCAGCCGTGTGGCCGCGACCAGCGGCGCCAGCGCAGCGGGATACACGGCGCCGAGGATGTCCTCGGCCTTGGCGATGATCTCGACCGCCGTGAACGGACGGTCCGGTCCGCCGCGCGCGCTCAGGCATTCACCGCGCAGCACGCGGCCGTCGCTCAAGGTCAGTGCGACGCGGGCGGGTCGGTCGTTCGGCCAGTCCATGCGCGGCTCGAAGGGCGCGATGACGACCCGGCGCCGCAGATCGCCGAGGCCGGCATCGGTGAGCGTCCCGGCGGCAAACGCCGCAGCACCGGCATGGCCGAAGACCGCGGTCGCCGCGGCGATGTGCTGAATCGAGAATTTCGCCGCCAGCGTCGTGGCGGGGGCCGCGTTGTCGAGAGCCTGGCCCTTCTCGTGCACCTCGACGCGGATCGCCTCGATTCCTTCGGCGCCGGCCGCCTCGGCCCCCGCAAGCGCCGCCTGCACCGCCTCGACGGTGGAATGGCCGTACTGGCAGCACGCGTGGAGCTTGTGATAGCCGTCGCGCATCGCCCAGTCGTGGCCGAGGCCCGAGACGAGCGGCGTCGCATCGGCCGTCGCGCCCAGAATCGACACGAAGACCTCGGCGACACTGTCGGATGTGCCGGCAATGCCGATCGCGCTCCAGTCGACCGCCCGTATCCCGTTCTGCGCACAAAGGCCCGGCCAGACGTTGCGCACCAGCGCGCCGTCGATTGCGTGGCGGAACGGCCCCGGCAGCACCAGCGTCGCCGCTGTCGCGACGGCGCGGTGCATCGCCTCGGCGTCATGATTGCGCAGTCTGGCGACGGCCGCAGCGGCGCCGATGGTGGCGAGCCCGCCATGCGGATGCAGGACGAGCGGCGGGAATGTGAAGGCGCGCGCGAAGCGGGCGACTGTCTCGTAGCCCGCGACAAGAGCGACGATGAGGTCGCGGAGCGTGGCGCCGCCAGCCTCGGCCTCGGCCAGAAGCGCCGGCAGGCAGTAGAGCGCGGCATGGCACACCGCGGGACGATAGCCGCCGTCAAGCTCGCACCAGTCGGCAGCGGCACCGTTCGACAGTGCCGCCGAATAGCGGTCGAGCCGGTGCCCGCCGCCGTCGAACACGGTCGCCTCGTCGTGGCCCGAATGTCGCCGCAGGCCGGCGCGCAGCGCGATCAGTTCCGGCTCCTCCCGTGCCGCCACCATCGCGGCAAAATCGTCGAGAAGGATCAGCGCCGCGCGCCGGCGGACATCGTCGGGCAGATCCGGCCACGAAAGTCCCGCCGCCCAGTCCGCAAGCCCGCCGACCGCGCGCGCCAGTGTCATGTGACCGCCTTCCTTCATCCTGAACCTCCCCCGGAGGTGATCCGCTGCGCCAATCCGGCATCGTCCGCGCCGCCGCGAAGACCGATGCTACAGTTCCGCCGCGCTACTGCGTGCAACGAAATCCCTGATGCAGCCCCAGGCTTTTCCGGGGGGCGGGCCCAAAACCCGAGGGCAGGCGATGAACGACAAAAACCCGACGGCAGCATTCGGAACTTCCGAATTGTTACGTTTGCGCAAACGGCAATAGCGTCGCCTGCGAGTATTGCGCAGCCGCGGGGGGGCCACTGGCATGTCCGGAATTGATCGACTTCGTCTTGGTGCGGCAGCGGCGATAGCGTCGCTGCTCATGGCGGCGGCGCAGCCCGCTTCGGCCGAGGATACCTTCAATTGGCGGTTCGGGATCTATTTTCCGTCCATCGGATCGCTGGAGGGTCAGCACGCCCAGGAATTCGTGAAAGCGGTCGCCGAGCGTTCCGATAATCGTCTCCAGATCGAGATTTTTCCAGGCGGAATGCTCGGGTTCTCGAGCTTCACCCATCATCGGGTGGTCGGCGACGGCCTGCTGGAAATGGGCACGACAATGAGCGCGGCCATGATCGACGCTCCCGAATGGGAAACGTTGTCGCACGCTCTCCTGTTCAAGAACCGGGACGAGGCGAACGCTGCGTGGGAAATCGCCCGGCCCGAGCTTGAAGCCGCTGCAGAGCGCGACTTCCACAGCAAGGTCCTTGGCGTCACGATGGCTGAGTTCGACCACATGCTGTCGAGAAGCCCTCTTCCGACTGTTGAAAGCTGGAAAGGGCACAAGTTCCGCGCCTGGCAGAAGCAGCTGGCGTGCTGGTTCGAACAGATGAGCGCGACGCCCATGGTGATCCCCTATCACGAGGCCTACACCGCACTTGCGACCGGCGTGGTCGAAGGGAACTCTGGTGGTCTGCAGGCCGCGCTGGATACCAAGCTCTACGAAGCCACGGACTATGTCAGCACCGGCTGGACGCCCAACATCCCGATCTACGTGACGCTGGTCAATCAGGCTGCCTGGGATTCGCTGCCCGAGGACCTGCAGAAGATTCTGGCGGAGGAGTCCGACAGATACTTCACCGCAACGTCCGACGCCTACTGGCAGCTCTGGCCGCAGAACCTGGAACTGCTCGCCGAGAAGGGCATGGAGAAGGTCGCCGTCTCCGACGAGGAGCTTGCCAAGGGGCGCGAGCTTGCACGGGTCTGCTGGGACAAGTGGCGGCAGGGGACCACCCCCGAGGCGGTTGCCCTTATGGACAAGATCCTCGCCGGCATCGGCGACTGACATGCCTCGTGCGGCGGCAGTAAGTGCCGCCGCCCTCGAGAAGCGCCACACCGCCGGCTGCCGCGAGACGGGCGGTCCGGCGACAAGTCCTGCGCGAACCGATGCAATAGTCGATCGGAGGATGTGATGACGAGAACGCTGCTGGCCGTCGTGCCGAAACTCGGCCTCTATGTCGGCGGGTTCGGCATTCTTGCGATGGTAGGACTGATCATCGCGGAGGTCATTTCGACCAAGATCTTCAACTATTCGATACCTTATGTCCTGGAATACTCGGAATATCTGGTTCCGGTCGTCGTGTTTTGGGGGGCGGCATATGCGCTTGAGCAGGAGGCGCATGTCCGGGCCGATATAGTTGCACATCACCTGCCTGTCCGACTGCGCAGATGGGTTTTCCTCGCCGGATATGTCATCGGGCTGATCTTCCTGCTGCTGGTCTTCTGGCAGTTCGCGAATGTCGCGTGGCTCAGCTTCAAGATGAACCGATATTCGTTCTACCCGTCGCCCTCGCCGCTGTGGCCGCCGCAGTTCTTCGTCTGCGTCGGCATGGGCCTGTTCATCTTCCAGTTGATCGTCGAGATCGCCCGGATGCTCGGCGACATCCTGCGCAGCCGTCGCGACGGATATGGCGCGACGCCCGACGAGGCACCGGGTCCGGTCTCGGGGCAGAGGGGGCAGTAATGGAACTCCTGACCATTGTCGGCGTCTATGTCACGACGTTGATCGTCATCATCTTCCTCGGCGTGCCGATCGTCTTTGCGCTCGGCGCCGTTGCGGTCGGGTCGCTCTACCTTGCCAACCCGGCGCTCTCGCTGGCGCTCGGTCAACTGACCTGGGACGGGTTGACCAGCTTCATCCTCGGCGCGATCCCGATGTTCATCTTCACGGGATATCTGCTTTTCGAATCGGGGGTGAGCAAACGGATCTATGACGGCATCCACCCGCTGATGGATCGCCTGCTGCCGGGAGGGCTGCTGCATTCGAACATCATGGTCGGCGCCGCCTTCGCCGCCTGTTCGGGCTCGAGCCTGGCAAGCTGCGCGGCGATCGGAACCGTGGCGCTGCCCGAGATGGAAAAGCGCGGCTACGAACGCGGCATCGCGACCGGCTCTGTCGCTGCCGGCGGCACGCTCGGCATCCTGATCCCGCCAAGCATCAGCCTCATCGTCTATGGTGCGATGACGGACCAGTCGATCGGCCAGCTGTTCCTTGGCGGCGTGATCCCGGGCATCATCCTGACTGCGGCCTACATGACCTACATCGCGATCAGGGTGCGGATGTCGCCGGCGCTGGCGCCTGCCAGGATCGCGGCGGAAATGCCATCATGGCCAGCCTGTTTCCGGTCGTTCGGCCAGACCTGGCCGGTCGCGGTGCTGTTCGTCGGCGTCCTCGGCTCGATCTATTCCGGCATCGCGACGCCTACCGAGGCCGCGGCGATCAGCTGCGCGCTGACCCTGGCGATTGCCGCCGGCTATCGACTTCTCAGCCGCGACGTGATGGCGAGAGCCCTGGCGGGCACCGTCAAGACGACCGCCATGGTCATGTGCATATACTGGGCGGCGAAGCTGATGGGGATCTATCTGACCTATGACCAGATCACCGCGCGGCTTTCGTCCGTCGTGCTTGACCTCGGCCTGTCGCCGGTGGCCACGCTTCTCGCGCTGGTCGTGTTCTATCTGATCCTCGGCATGTTGATGGACAGCCTCGCGGCCATGGTGATGACGCTGCCGCTGACCTTTCCCATCGTCATGTCGCTCGGCTTCGATCCGATCTGGTATGGCGTCCTGCTCACGATGCTGATCGAAAGCGGCCTGCTGACCCCGCCGGTGGGCATGAACCTGTTCATCCTGCAGGGGCTGCGGCCGGATTATCCGTTTGGCGATCTGGTGCGCGGCGCATTCGGGTTTTTCCTCACGCTGCTCGTGGTGATCGCCCTCATCACCGTGTTCCCCGCCCTCGTCACCTTTCTCCCCCAGATGGTCTACCACTGAGGCGGGCGGGCGGACACAGGCCCTTCAGACCGGGAGCAACACGCTGGCCAGCGCGGACTTCGCCACCCGGCGGACGCATTCGTAGGTGTGGCTCGATGCCGTCTCGGAGGTGGCGAGCATTCCGACGCAGAGGTTGGGCAGGTTGCCGGCCAGGGGTCGCGCGACGAATTCGCTGCCGTCGATGGCGAAGGTGTGCCGCGTCGGCATCGCCAGGACCGAATAGCCGAGCCCGTGCGCGACCATCACCCTTGCCACCTCGGGCGAGGTCGTGCGGTGCGCGAATTTGGGGCTGATCTGCGCAATCTCGAACAGCGACAGATAGTAGTCGCCGCTCTTGGGAAGGTCGAGCAGGATCATCGGTTCGTCGGCAATCTCCTTCAGGTCGATCCGCTCGGCCGTGGCGAGGCGGTGATCCTTGGGCAGGATGCAATAGGGTTCGACATTGCCGAGGGGTTCGAACGCGAGGTCGCGGCCCATGCCGAACTTGTAGGTGAAGGCGATCTGGATGATGCCGTCGCGCAGCGCGCCGAGGAGCCAGGCCTGATGACCCTCCACGAAGGAGAGCCGCGAGTCGGGATATGACTTTGCGAAGCCGTTCGCGATCAGCGGGATGATGACCGGCGCGAGGGTCACGAAGCAGCCGGCGTTGACGATGCCCGAGATCGTCTTGCCCATTCCCTGCGCGTCGCTTTCAAGCTGTTCGGCGTGTTCGAAGAATGCCTTGGCCGCCGCGAAGAACGCCTTGCCGTCCTCGGTCATGAGGAGGCCGTGCGAATGGTGCCGGACAAAGAGCTGGATGTTGTACTGCTCCTCGATCTGGCTGATTGCCGCCGAGATCGATGGCGCCGAGATGTTGACGTCGAACGCCGCCTGGTTGACGCTTCCCGCCCTGGCGGCGGCGAGGAAGTAGCGGATCTGGCGCAGCGTGAAGCGCGGTTCCAATGGTCAGGGCCTTCCTGCTGTTACACGATGGCGCCGGACCGCGCCCCGATCGGTCGGGAGCCGTGGGCAAGCGGCATCGCTCATCCGCCCTTCCCGGTCCCGCCCGCCACCGAGAGCACCTCGGCCAGCACCGAGATCGCCAACGTGCGGGCGTCGCGCGCGGAGGGCAGGAGGCCGATCGGGCCGCGCAGCCGGCCGAGTGCGGCGTGGTCGATGCCGAGCGCTTCCAGTTCCAGGTTGCGGGCGTCGCGCGCCATCCGGCTGCCCTGGGCGCCAATGTAGAAGGCCGGGCTGTCGAGTACGCCGGCAAGCACCGGCGGCTCCCAGTCGTGATCGTGGAAGAAGAGCACGACCGCGGTCCGCGCATCGACGGCGAGGTCCTCCGGGAACGCCTGACGGGTCAGGTGCCGGATAGTGCAGCCCATGGCCGCGCCATGGTCGAGCGTCTCGGCATCGGGCGAGAGCAGGATGTTTGGATAGCCGGCCGACTGTACCAGCGCCGCGAAGGTGCCGGCCTCGGGCCCCTTGCCGAAGACAAGGAAGCGAATCTCGGGGAGGAAGCGGACCTGGAAGATGGCCCCGTCGTCGCCGGTCTCGCCGTCGTCGTGCAGGGACAGCGCGCCGTCCGCGCGGGCGATCCGCAGCGTGCAGGGGATGCGCCGGCGCCGCCGCTCCGCCAGTTCGCGCAGCACCGTGCGGTCCGGCCGCGGCAGGAGCAGGATGTCGAGCCCGCCGCCGCAAGGAAGCCTGATGTCGATGAACGGCGAGCCGCGGCCATAG
>JAGNNA010000257.1 GCA_017990895.1 Reyranella sp. | reverse complement strand
GCTTGGCAGTCCAAACTCCAGGAGCAGGCGGTAGTCTCGCTGCGGGCTGCCGAGCTGGGTTTTGTGTCCGACCTCGCGGCAGCGCGCTATGCGAGCCTCTTCGAAGCTTCCCTGCGGCTCGCGACCGCTGCGTGCGCCGACGAGTCCGTCGGCGAGTCCGCCTCCGCTGCTCCCCCGGCGGGCGTAGCGGCTCGATGCGGAGCGTATCTGTCGAAATTGCTCGGCGCCTTTCCGGGGCAATATTCGACCGCGCTGGTGACGGACGAGCAGGGTGTCGCGCGATGTGCCAGCGACCCCAAAGCGGTCGGCATGTCGTTCGCAAACCGCGACGTCTTTGAGAAGTTGCGAGGCACCACCGACCCGGTGATCGGCGATGCGATTGCGAGCCGCATTTCATCGCATGCCATCATTCCCATCACCGTGCCCGTAGTCCGGGACGGCAAATTTCGCGGCATGTGTGCGGTGGGGCTGACGCTGAGCGCCCTGGGGCAGGAGGCCACCAAGGCAAAAGCTCCTGTTGGTGCGGCGGTCGCCGTGGTCGACGGGTCCGGGGCTGTCGTTGGCGGCGATGCGCCGGCGATGCGCCGGCTTCCGGTGCCTGCCCGGTTGGCCGAGGCACTGACTCGGGCCCAGAGCGGCTTCTCGGACTTCGGGCAGGATGGATCCTTCTACGAATTCCGTGTCCGGCCAGTTGGGGGGAATGCACTGTTCGTCGTCGTGTCGTCGCCGGTCAGCGACGGTCCCCTGGCTTCTGCCGGGGCTTGGACGGGCTTCCTGCTCGTGGCGCTCGCGTTGATTGTCGTGTTGGTGGTGATCTGGTTCGGCGCCGACCGCTGGTGCGTCCGGCCTCTCCGCTATATCCAGGACTTTGCCGACAAGGTCGCTCGGGGCGAAAACATCACCTTGTCGCCACCGCGGCCCTGGTCGCCCGAGATGGCCTCGGTCGGGGAGGGCGTTACGGCTATGGCGGCGGCTATCGCCAGTCGCGAGGCCGCCCTGCGAGCCAACCTGGAACAGCGTGATCACATGCTGCGCGAGATCCATCATCGGGTGAAGAACAACCTGCAGATGATTTCGAGCCTGCTGAACCTCCAGGCTAGTGAAATCAGATCGCCGCGCATCCGTCGCTTTTTCGGCGATGCGCAGAACCGGGTCCTCACCCTGTCGATTCTGCACCGTCATCTTTACGAGCGGTCGAGCTGGTCGCTGGTCGACTTCCAGCAGTTCATCAGCGATCTCGTGCGGCAGATCTCGGTGGGGCGTACGAGGGGCGGCCAGTCCGCACCTCGCTATCATATCCGTGCGCCGATCATGGCCGTCGGCCCGGACACCGCCATCCCGATCGGCCTGATCGTCACCGAGGCCGTGAGCATTGCGCTCACTCACGACTTCAGCAAGGCGGCCACGCCGGAAATCCGCATCGAGACCAGCGAGCGCGGCGAGGAGGTCCAACTCGTCATCGAGGACAATGGCGTTGCCCGCGATGCGGGTGCGCCGATCCCCGACGGGAAAGGCGGCTTCGCTCTCACCCTGATCCGCGGACTTGCCATGCAGCTGGGCGGTGAGGTCACCATCGAACGCAAGCCCGAGGGCGGCAACAGGGTCGTCGTCGTCTTTCCGACACCCGCCGCGGACGAGCCGCTGAATGCCTAGCCTGCTGCGATCGGCGCGCTCGACGGGTGTGATCGCGGGTATCACGCTCGCCGTGCTGAGCGCTACCGGCCTCATGCTCGCATTGACGCACTCGAGGTCGGCGGCGCGCGAGCAGCGTCTCGTCGTTGCCAACTACGAGACGATGGGGTTGATGCGCGAGATGGTGATCGCGGTGCAGGATGCAGAGATCGGGCTGCGCGGTTTCCTGCTCACCGGCGACGCCACGAGGCTGGAACCCTACGAGCGTGCGCGCCTCCGGCTCGAATCGAGCATGCGTCAACTCGAAGCCGCTGTATCGGCAGACCCCGACACGACTCGCCAGTTCCACGAATTCCGGAACGTCACGACACAGAAGTTCGAGCAGCTCAATGCCACGGTCGCGGCCTACCAGCTCGGCGGCGCCGAGGCCGCCCTGGCGCTCGATCGGACGGGTGCAGGGCGGGCGATGCTGAGCCAGGTCAGGTTGCTCGGCGATGCGCTTGTCGAGGGACAGAGACTTTTGCTGGCGCGGCGTCTGGCCTCCCTGCGATCAGAGCAGGAGCAGGCCGATACCGCAGGACTGCTCGTGATGGGCGGGGCGTTCATCTGCCTGATCGCAGGCATCTACATCGTGGTGAGCGGTGCCGGTCGCCTCGAGCGCAGCCAGCACGCGCTGGCGGGCCGGTCGCGCCTTCTGCAGGCGACTCTCGAGAGCCTGCGCGACCCCATCTTCGTGATCGATGGCGAGCGCAGCGTCGTCGCGTGGAACGAGGCGTTCGCCAGGCTGGCGCAGTGGGAGCCGGGCAAGCAGGCTCCGCCGACGCTGGATCAGCTCCTGTCCGATCGCTCGCCGGCGACGCGGGCTCTTCTCCTTCCCCTCGATCTCGGTGCGACTCCCTCACCGGGTTCCGCCGTGGTCCGCGTGGCGCATGACGGGCGGGAATACGAAATTTACCGCGGCGAGATGTCGGGCGGTGGTGCGGTGGTCCGGTGCGTCGACATCACGGAGAAGCTGCGTGACGAGGCTGCATTGCGGCAAGGGCAGAAGATGGAGGCCACCGGGCAGCTCACTGGCGGCATGGCGCACGACTTCAACAACATCCTGCAGGTCATCAGGGCCAACCTCGATCTTCTCAAGGGCGAAGCCGGCGACAATGCCGCGATGCTTTCACGGGTGCAAAGCGCCACCGCCGCGGCCGACCGCGGCGCGCGCCTCACTCAGCAGCTTCTGGCCTTTGCCCGCCGGCAGCCGCTGACGCCCCAGCCCACGAACATCGCAAGGCTGGTCGGTGATCTCGCCGACCTGATGCGCCATTCGCTCGGAGAGCGCATCGGCATCGAGTTGCAGCTGGCGCACGATGCCTGGAATGCCCGGATCGATGCGGGGCAGCTCGAGAATGCGATCCTCAATCTCGCGATCAATGCCCGCGATGCCATGCCGGACGGGGGGAAGGTGCGGGTGGAGGTCTCCAACGCGACCCTCGATCGGCGCTATGCCGCGCTCCATCCCGACGTGACGCCCGGACCCTACGTCCTGGTCGATGTCAGCGACACCGGCACCGGCATGCCGCCCGAGATCGCGGCGCAGGCATTTGATCCGTTCTTTACGACCAAGGGTGACGGCAAGGGTACGGGGCTCGGCCTCAGCATGGTGTACGGCTTCGTGCGCCAGTCGAACGGGCATATCCGGATCGACAGCGCGATCGGTCAGGGCACGAGCATCAAGCTCTATCTGCCGCGCACCGAGGACCCGGTCGTCGAGGAGCAGGCCGAGCCAGCCAATGCCGTGAGCGGCAGCGAACGGATCCTCGTCGTGGAAGACAGCGAAGACGTACGGCGTGCCGTCGTCGACATGCTGAAGGGCTGGGGATATCGCGTCGAAGCTGCAGAAGATCCGGACATGGCCGCGGCGATCCTGGAAAGGGATTCCGCCTTCGATCTCCTGTTCACCGATATCGTGATGCCGGGCACGATGACCGCCGTCGAGCTGGCACAGCTCGCCCAGCGGCTTAGGCCCGGCATGGCCGTGCTGCTGACGTCCGGGTTCGCCCGCGGCCTGATCCCGGACCACGCGCGGTCAGGCTATCCCATGATCGCCAAGCCCTACAGCAGCGACGCCCTGTCGACCAAGCTGCGCAGCGTGCTCGCGAACCGGCGGGCCGTGCTCTCGCCGTCCGCGATCGCCTCTGACAAGGAGACCGCGCCGCCGCCGCCGCCTCCGGAGGGCAGGGCGCGGCGGGTCCTCTTGGTCGAGGACGAGGTGCTGCTGCGAATGTCGACCACAGACATGCTGGAACAGCTCGGGTGTTCGGTGGCCGGGGTTGGCAGCGGCGAGGCCGCCCTCGAACTCCTCGCCCAGGAAGGTGGCTATGACCTGCTGGTGACCGACGTGGGATTGCCGGGGATCAGTGGCGAGGAGCTCGCCGCGAAGGTGCGTGAGCAATACCCCTCGCTTCCCGTCGTAATCGCCAGCGGCTACGGCCGTCCAAGCCTGCAAGGCGAGGGAATCCAGTTCGTTTCGAAGCCGTATTCCTCGGTTGACCTGCAGCAGGCTCTGGACCACACCCCACGCCGCGTCGACTGACATCCCCCGTCGCGGACGAGGAATCCCGCGCGACGGCTGCAACCCTCCACGATTTTGTGGCGTTCATCTGTTGACGATGGGGCAATCGTGGAGGGGATCATGAAGTCCAAGCAAGCGTCCGAAACGTCGAACATGGCGCAGGATCATTCGGATCACGGTCCGCTCGCCGGCGAGCTGATGGATCTCTATGTCGCGATGCTCATCGTCATCCCGATCGCCTTTGTCCTGAAATCCCTGTGGGTGTGACGGCCTGCGGCCACTGCCGCGGGCAACCTCGGGTCGGCTTCGCGCGTTAGGATCACCCAATCAGGAGGATGCAGATGCGTATTATCGCCACCTTGGCGGCGTGTGCCACGGTAGCCGTGGTTTCGCTGCCGATCGGCGCCTTCGCGCAGGTAACCGCGCCGACCACCACCACGACCCGGGATGACGCCCAGACGATGTGGGAAAAGGTCAAGGGCAGTTGGAGCCAGACCAAGGGTGCGGTAAAGGAGCAGTGGGGAAAACTTACCGATGACGATCTTCTCGCTATCGAAGGCCGTCGCGATCAGCTCGTTGGCAAGATTCAGACCCGTTACGGCATTTCCCGCGAAGCGGCCGATGCCCAGGTCGGCGCCTGGGAAAAGAGCCGCCTGAAGGACATGTGAGGAGTATGCACATGAAGCGTTATCTCACTCTCAGCGTTGTCGCCGGATCTCTGGCGCTGGGCGCGGCGAGCCCGGTGTTCGCGCAGACTCCAAGCATGATTGACGCCGGGGTTTCAGCAAATGGCATCACCCAGTTCAAGGATGAGCGGACTGGCAAGGTCTGGACGCCCGAAAACGTGAGCAAGGACAACCAGACGCCGCGGCAGCAGGCGGCCATGCCGGCGACGCCCGCCGACAAGGCGTTCGATCCGAACAGCCAGTCGGTCGGGACGCAGGTCGTTGTCCAGCGCCCGCGGGGCAATCTGATGGGAACCGTGCCGATCACAGCCGGTCCGACGGTGCCTGCGGTCGTCATCGACAGTCCCTGGCTGCAGGCTGTGCCGCAGCAGAATTGGCTTTCCGTGCTCTACGTAACCAACAACAGCGCAAACGTCGTCGATCCCGTTGTCGGCTGTACCTTCACCAATGGCGGGCGTCCGGTCCAGGATACGCGCGTTGTGCTGTCGCCGGCCGGTCCCGGTGAGCGGTGGGGTGTCCCTGTCTACGGCCCCCCGGTGACGACCTTCGTGGATCGGGTTACCTGCCGACTTCTGTCACCGATGTAGCGGCTACCTCTTCCGACCAGCGAATTGCGGGCCGGCCTCCCCGAAAGGGAAGGCTGGCCCGTTTCGATTGGTCCTAAAGAACGCTACGGTGTGTGTCTGGGAAAAAGGGAATGATTGCACATGCGTAGCATTGGGTTGGGGCGTCGGACGGCTTTGGCAGGCGGTGTCGCCCTGGCGAGCGCTTCTCTCATTCGACCCCGCGAGGCACGAGCGGCCAAGGGACTGACGGTCGTTCTCGAATCCGAGGTGACGATCCTCGATCCGCACGCGACCACGGCCGCGATCACCCGCACCTTCGGCACCCACGTCTTCGACACGCTCTTCGCCATGAACGACAAGGGCGAGATCAAGCCGCAGATGGTCGAGAGCTACGACAGCAGTCCCGACAAGCTGACCTGGACCTTCGTTCTGCGGGACGGGTTGAAGTGGCATGACGGCAACCCGGTAACGGCCGAGGACTGTGTCGCTTCGCTCAAGCGCTGGTCCGTCCGCGATCCGCTGGGCAAGATGCTGATGGCGGATACGGCGTCGCTCGAAGCGACGAACCCGAAAACCATCAAGTTCGCACTCAAGCAGCCGTTCCCGCTGCTGCTGGAGGTTCTGGGCAAGCCCAATGCACCCCTGCCCGTGATGATGCCGGCGCGCCTTGCCGCGACGCCCGCCGACCAGCGCATCCCAGAGCCGATAGGGTCCGGCCCGTTCCGGTTCCTGAAGGACCAGTGGCGGCCCGGCAATGCCATGATCCTAGAGCGCAATGCCGCCTACGTGCCGCGCAAGGAGGCGCCGGACTTCCTGACGGGCGGAAAGAACGTGAAGATCGACCAACTCACCTTGCGCGTGATGCCGGACCAGTCGACCGGCGCGAACGCGCTGATCGCCGGCGAGATCGACTACATGCAGTATCTGCCGTTCGACATGCTGCCGGTGCTCGAGAAGGAAAAGTCCATCAAGCTGCTGGGCCTGGGTGGCCTTCATCAGTTCCAGGGCAACTTCCGCCTTAATCATGCTTCCCCGCCCTTTGACAATCCGGCGGTGCGCAAGGTGATGTGGAAGCTGGTCGACCAGAATGCGACGCTGACCGCGATCGGCGTGCCCGACAAGTACCAGACGAAGGACTGCGCCTCTTTCTGGATGTGCGGCACTCCGTTTTCGACCGATGCCGGTGGCAGCGTCGCCAAGCTCGATCTGGCGGCGGCACGCGCCGAACTGAAGGCCTCCGGATACAAGGGCGAGCCGGTGATCGTGCTCGAAGTGGCCGGCTCGATCAGCCAGACAGCCTCGCGTGTGCTCGTTCAGAACATGAAGGACGTCGGCTTCACCGTGGAACAGCAGCCGCGTGACTGGCCCACCGTGCTGGCGCGCCGGGCCAAGAAGGACGGGTGGTCTATGTTTCCCGTCTATTCGAACGGAACGGACATGTTCTCGCCGCTCACGCACTTCTATGTGGCAGCGACCTGCAACGACTTCCCAGGCTGGTCCTGCGACAATCGCATCCCCGATCTGCTCAAGGCGTTCACTCGGGCGACCACACTGGAGGAGCGAAAGAAGATCGCCGCCGAGATCCAGGTGATCGCCTATGAGCTGGTGCCTTCGCTCATGTGGGGCCAGTTCACAATTCCGGCCGGCTACAGGAGCGATCTCAAGGGTCTGATCCAGTCTTCCTATCCGATGTTCTGGGAAGTCGACCGCTAAGGCAACCGGCGCCACCGGCTGACCGTTCGGGACGGTGCGCTGCGTCTCAAGGGGCGCACCGTCGAGGATTTGGACGAGGTGATCGATGGACGTTACACATAACGCCAGTCAGCAACGCTACGAGTTGCCAGTGGAGCATGGGCTGGCGATTGCAGTTTACCGCCAGCAAGGCGACGCACGGATCTTCACGCATACCGAAGTGCCACCCGAGGACGAAGGCAAGGGGAT
>JAGNNA010000256.1 GCA_017990895.1 Reyranella sp. | reverse complement strand
CTCTTCGAAGAAGCGCGCCTGGAAGCGGAGAAGGACGAGCCGAGCGACGTTAAGCTGAAGGCGTTGCTCAACGACGCCAACGAAATGGCACGCACCTTCGCCACCCTCGATCCTGCCTGGGGGGCCGTCCAGCGGGTCGCCCGCATGTTCGGGATTCTCTGAAGACGATCAGTTCGCGGTGCTGCGCCGGCGCTCCAGCGCCCGGCGGATGGTCCGTGCCACCCTCTCGTCGAGATAGAAAACACGCTCGCTGCGATAGCTTTCGTAGCGGGCCATCTCGATGGCTCCGACGGCCGTTGCCAGCCGGTCGGCGTCGATTCTCCGCTCGAATGCGCAGTGAACGGCCGGACCGCATTCATCCTCGACCGTTCGCACTGAATAGTGCCCCTGGGGCGGAAAAGTCACGATCAGATCGTGAAGAGCCCGCGCGATTTCCACCATCGGCCGGCCCCCATCGTCCGCCTGGCCGAGTACGAGGTAGGGACTGATCTCCTCCAAAGTCGGGCGGTCGCTCATGGAGGTACAACGATGGTGCACTGCAATAGTTGCGTTCCGTCGCCCGCACGCTCCGATGTACCGGTGAGTTCGCAGGGCCCGCCCGGCGCCGTCGCACCGGGTGTTTTGCGTTGGTCGCGCGACATTCGCACGCCCATCGTCTAAAAATTCGACGTCTCTTTCCGCTTCGGGGTCCTGCTTGTTGCGCTTTGGCATTGTTTCGGGTTTCGCCGCCTGTCTGCTGGTCTTGCCCTTCCCCGCCGCCGCACAGGACACCGTCACGATCGGCGGCGAGAAGAAGCGGGCGTTTGGAACGCCGACCGCCTTCCGAAATGGCGACACGGCCTGCTCCGTCACCCTGAAGGACGATCGCGGCATCACCTTCGACGAGCTCGCGGATTTCGATCTCTGCACCCAGAAGAAATCTCTCAAGGGCAAGCGCCTGGCGCTGACCTACAAGACCGCGCGCGTCATGGCGGCTTCGTGCCAGGGCAATCCCGACTGCAAGAAGAGCGAGACCGTCGCGCTGATCGCGTCCGCCAAGCCTGCACCGCTCGCCGCGCCGGCGCCCGGTGCCCCGACGCCGGCCAGGAGCGCACAGACCTCCTTCTGCACGCCGACCGAGACGATCGTGTTTTCCTGCCGCACCAGCCCGACGAAGCTCGTGTCGGTCTGTGCCTCGAAGGAGGTGACTCCGAACAAGGGTTACCTCCAGTACCGGACGGGCAAGCCCGATTCGAGCGAGCCGTTGGACCTCACCCTGCCGGCCGGCCAGGTGCCTCCGCCCCAGACGGCCACCGGCGAATCGTTCCCCCTCGCCGGCGGCGGGGCAGCGTGGCTGCGCGTCGCGGCGAAGAACAACATCGCCTTCGTCGTCTATACCAGCATCGGCAATTGGGGGCCGCGGGGCGAGACGCGCGAGAAAGCCGGCGTCACCGTCGAACGCGATGGCAAGTCGGTCGCCAATCTCAACTGCATGGGCAAGCCGATCAGCCTGCTCGGCCCGGACTGGTTCACCAAGGCCGGCATCACGGCCAGGGGCCAGGATTTCGACCTTCCCGACTGAAGTGAATGTCCATGTCGCACGCCCTGAAGACAATCACCGTCGTCCTTGCGCTTCTGCTGTCCTCAATGGCGGGAGCTCACGCGCAGGAACCCTGGCGTGCCTATGAAGGACACGAAGCGATCGAGGTACCGGAGACAACGGCCCCATATCGCGGCATCACGTGCCGGACATCTGGCTCGGCCTGACTGGCGCGAGGCCACACCGTTTCGGCATGGACACCGGCTCCACGGCCATCGTGGTCTCGGCCGAGCACTTCATCCCGGGGCCGCGCGACGTGTCGCAGGGGCCGGGCCGGCTAGTCTACAACAGCAGCGGCCGCATCCTTAGCGGCGAGCACTGGTTGACCGACGTCATCATCCGCCGTGACGAGCATACCCCGGTCGCCACGGCGCGCGTGCACGTGCTGAGCGACCGTCATGGCGGTCAAGCGTTTGCCCATGGTTTTCTGTCCCTGAGTATAGCGTTGAGGATGGTCACGAGCTTGCGCATGCAGGCAACGATGGCGACCTTGGCCGGCTTTCCGGCGGCGCGCATACGATGATAGGTCAGCGCCAAGGGGAGCTTGCGGCGGATGGAGACGAGGATGCTCATGTAGAGGGCAGCCCGTACGACGGGTCGTCCGCCTGCGATTGTACGACGGCCCCGCAAGGTGCCGCTGTCGCGATTGAACGGGGCGACGCCTGTCAGGGAAGCGATCTCGCGTCGGCCGAGGCGCCCCAGTTCGGGTAACTCGGCGATCAGGGTGCGGGCGATTCTGGGCCCGATGCCGGGAACGCTGATCAGAAGATCTTCAGCCTCGCGCCAGGCCGGGGTTCCGCGGACGGCGGTATCGATGTCGTCGTCAATCTGTTCGAGCTGGGCCTTCAAGGTCGCTAGCACGCGATCGACAGTCTTCAGGGTGCGCCGCACGGTGAGCATGCGCCGGCGATTGCTCTCGGCCCCGATCATCTCGATGAGCTGACGGCGGCGCGCCATCAGTTCTCCCAATAGCCTGGACTGCTCGTCAGCGAGCGGCCGCGCCGGTGGGTTCACCGCCTCGGCGAAGTGGGCAATGACAGCGGCATCGAGGGTATCAGTCTTGGCCAGCCGTGCGGTGGCCCGGGCGAAGTCCCTGATCTGCCGGGGATTGACGACCGCCACGGGCAGGCCCGCCGCGCCCAGACCTGCCGCCACGATCGTTTCGAAGCCACCAGTGGCTTCGAGCACGATCAGAGCGGGCACCATTTTACTCAAGCGCCCAACCAGGTCCTCGATGCCTTCTCCGTCCCGGGCAACGGTGAAGGCCTCACCGGCGGGTCGTACATGAACATCCAGGCGATCTTTCGCCACGTCGATGCCTACGAACATGGATCTTGGCTCCCATCCTTGCGCATGCGGGCTCGCGGTTCGGCCCAGGCGACCGTTCGGGATCACAAAATCAACGGTGGAGGCACCACGCTCAGCAACGGGCTTGCGGGCCCCAGGAGCCTCCGGGCTCTCCACCGAGACCGCACCCGCAACTCTACGCTGGCGCGGCCGTCCCTTGATACAAGGAGCGCTCCGCAGGAGCGCGTCTCGAAGCATGGGCAACCGGCAAGGTGCGCGTTCCCACCCTTCGAGACGCATCGCTACGCGATGCTCCTCAGGGTGAGGGCTATTGGTTGGCTGGAGAGGTCCCAGCCTCGGTCTTCGTGTAGCCGGTGCCATCGCCCGACGAGATCTTGGCGATCGAAGAGGCGCGCAGGATCTTCTGCTCGCCGACGGTCAGGTAGATATTCGTGAAGAGCAGGGTGCGCGTCTGGCGGATCAGCTCGGCCCGGCCCTCGACCCAGTCGCCGACCCGCGCCGGCGCCACGAAGTCGAAGGTCATGCTGACGGTCGGCAGGAACTTGCGCAGGCCGGCCAGGTAGCCGCCGCCCATCGTGCCCACGAGATCGGCCACCGTCATCATCATGCCGCCGTGCAGGCCACCAGCCGGATTGCACATGTTCTGCTGGACGCGAATCGCCAGCACGAACTCGTCGCGCGTGCCCTTCTCGCCCCGCTTCACATACATGTTGCCGACATGGGTGTTGAAAGTGGGCTCGGGCCGGCCGCGGGCGAAATCGACGAGCTTGAAACCTTCGGGCGGATTGTCGGTTATTTCGGAAGAAGACACTCTAGCTCCGGACTCTCAAAGGGCGTCCCGGCCGCAGCAGCGCGAAGTCGCCCAGCCCGGCCAGCACATCGTGGCGCGGACCATAGAGGCGGCCCCTCACCTGCGCCACATGCTCGTCGTGCCCCAGCAGTTCGCCCGTGGCCTCCAGCCAGTCGCCGACCCGCGCCGGCGTCAGATAGTCGAGCGTGAGCTTCAGGGTGACGCAGCGCCGGTCGATGGCGTGATAGACCACAGAGCCCAGCGCGGCATCGATGAAGGCGGCCATCATGCCGCCATGCACGATGCCCAGCGCATTGGCATGTTGCGGGCCGGGCATGAAGCCGCGCCAGACCCTGTTGCCCTCGACCTTCTCGAACCACGGACCGTTGGCCGCAGTGAATCCGGTCGCCTCAGTGAGTTCTAGAAAGCCTGCTGGAATGTCCACGGGCCATCTTAGGCAATCCCGGTCAGCAGCACCAAGCCGTAGCCGACATAGTAGACACCCAGCACAGTGATGAGTCGCCCGGCCCAGGTGCGGAACTGGGCATCCGACAGGCGTTCGAGGATCTGCTTGCCGAGCGACGTGCCCAGCATCGAGGCGCCGACGGCCATGACCAAAACCCACGGCTCGACCGATCCCGCCTGCTCGATCAGCGCACCGAAGTAGAGGAGCTTCGAGCCGTGGCCGAACACCTGGCACGAGGCCTTGGTCGCGACGATCTGCTGTCGGTTCATGGGCGAGCGCAGGAAGAGCTGGTCGACCAGCGGGCCGGTCACACCGGTGAGCAGCATCAGCGCCATGCAGGCGATGCCGCCACCCAGCGCCTGTGCCGGCCCCAGCGTGGCGGGCATCCATCGCGTCGGTACGACCCGCAGCACGAAAGGCGAGAGGCCGAGCATCAGCAGCGCGACGGCCTTGTCCGGTACGTAGAGGGTCAGCGACCAGATGCCGACCGCGATGAAGCAACCCAGCACGTAGAAGGCGGTGATGCGCCACTGGATGTGCTTCCGCCAGAGGAGCGCCCGCCAGCCGTTCGACGCCATCTGCGTGACTGCGTGCAGCACCATCGCCATGGGCAGCGGCAGCAGGAACAGCAGCACCCCGATCAGCACCATCCCGCCCGCCATGCCGAAGATGCCGGACAGGAAGGCGGTGAATACCATCAGGAGGCCGAGCCCCAAGGCCATCGATATCGCCATCTCGCTCTCGCCCCTCCCACGGCAATCCTCAAGAGAGAGGACGAGGGCCTCTCTACGGCCGGCTTAGACAGTGTTCAAATATATGATAAATGCCTATTCGATACTTACTGGATATGCGTATGGAACTGCGTCACCTCCGCTACTTCGTCGCCGTCGCGCACGAAGGCCATGTGACCCGCGCGGCCGAGAAGCTGCACATGCAGCAGCCACCGCTCAGCCAGCAGATCCGCGCCCTCGAGCAGGAGGTCGGCGCGGCGCTGCTGCTGCGGCACCCGCGCGGCGTCAGCCTGACCGATGCCGGGCGTTCCTTCCTCGCCGATGCCGAGGGAATTCTCGCGGCCGTCGACCGCGCGACGGTGAAGGCGCGACGCACGGCGCGCGGCGAGACGGGCCGCATCGCCGTAGGCTTCACCACCTCCTCGCCGTTCCATCCGCTGGTGGCGCGCGCCATCCGCGATTTCCGTCGCGAGCGGCCGGACATTTCCTTCGCTCTGGAGGAAAACAGTTCGGGCGATCTGATCGCGGCGCTGCATGACGAGCGGCTCGACATCGCCTTCATCCGATCCGGCCTCGTCGAACCGCAGGGCCTGCAATTGCACGAGTTGCTGCACGAGGAGATGTCGGCTGCCCTGCCGGCCCGTCACCGGCTCGCACGCCGGCCGAAACTCGCCCTGAAGGACCTCGCGACCGAGGATTTCATCCTCTATCGCCGGGCCGACGGGCGCGGCCTCTACGACGTCATCATCGCGGCCTGCAACGCCGCGGGCTTCAGCCCCCATGTCAGCCAGGAAGCGCCGCGCATCGTCTCGACCCTCAACCTCGTGGCGGCCGGCCTCGGCATCACGATCGTGCCGGCGTCGCTCAGCCGGCTGCCGCTCGAAGGTGTAACCTACCGGCCTCTCAGCGGGCGGCCCGCGATGAAGGTGCCGCTGAACCTCGCCTGCCGGCGCGACGATCCCTCGGCCGCGACCCAGGCCTTCATCGAGAAAGTGCGCCGCCTCGCATGAAACCAGTCAAGACCATCGGCCATTCGAACCATCCGATCGAACGCTTCGTGGCGCTCCTGAAGGCGGGCAGGGTCGACCGGCTGGTCGATGTGCGCTCCACACCCTGGTCGCGCCGCCATCCGCAGTTCGGCCAGAAGAACCTCGCACGCTCGCTCGCCGAAGTCGGCATCGCCTATGTGCATGAAGGCGCAGCGCTCGGCGGGAAACCGCAGGCCGGCGGCAGCTACGACCAGCTTGCGGCGCGACCTGAATTCAACGCCGCCCTCGATCGCGTGATCGACGGCGCACAGGACTCGGTGCTGTGCCTGATGTGCGCCGAGAAGGAGCCGCTCGACTGCCATCGCACGGTGCTGGTATCGCGCCGTCTCGCAGAGCGCGGCGTCAAGATCGAACACTTGTTGGCCGACGGCGGCATGCGGTCCCATCATGAGGTCGAGGAGACATTGCTCGGGAAGGACGCTGCCCCTGACCTTTTCGACGATCGCGCGGCACGGCTTGCCCGCGGGTGGCGCCGCCTCGAAATGAAATGGGGCCGTGCCGGCGAAGGAGAATGAACGAAATGGAAGTCAGGAAGATCGAGACCGCGCCCGGCCTGGTCTTCGACGCCTCGGTGGCCGGTGACGCGTCGTCCCCACTGGTGCTGATGCTTCACGGGTTCGGCGTGTCGCGACATTTCTGGAAGGCCCAGGTGCCAGTACTGGGCAACGCCAGCTACTTCGCGGTGGCGCCCAACCAGCGCGGCTATTCGGCCGGCGCGCGCCCCGATCCGGCCGATCTCGATTCCTATCGTTTCGACAAGCTGACCGGCGACGCGCTCGCCCTCGTCTCGGCGCTCGGGCACGGCGACAAGCGCTTCCATCTCGTCGGCCACGATTGGGGCGCGAGCCTCGCTTGGGCCATCGCCTTCCGAAACCCTGAGAAGCTGCGTTCCCTCACCATCCTGTCGCGCCCGCATCCCATGTCCTTTGCGCGCGCGCTGGCCATGCCCGACGGCGAGCAGAAGCGGCGCTCCGGCCATCATCAAGCCTTCCTCGAACCCGATGCCGTGCCGAAGGTCCTGGCGGACGATTGCGCCTGGCTGCGCAAGCGGCACGCGAAGGAAGGCGTG
Source organism: Reyranella sp. (assembly GCA_017990895.1). Classification (GTDB taxonomy): domain Bacteria; phylum Pseudomonadota; class Alphaproteobacteria; order Reyranellales; family Reyranellaceae; genus Reyranella. Next base: position 414 of record JAGNNA010000256.1, on the reverse strand, counting down.
CCGAAGGAAGCGATCGACCTGCATCTGTCCGTGCTCGGAAACACACCGGCGATGGAGGCGGCTCTGGCCTGGTATCGCGCCCGTGGCGAGCGGATGCTGCTTGGCCCGATAGCGGTGCCGACGCTTTACCTCTGGGGCGATGCCGACGACACGGTGGGCCGCGCGGCCGCCGAGGGCACGGGCGAGTTCATCGCCGCGCCCTACCGGTTTGAAGTGCTGCCGGGCGTCGGCCACTATGCCGCCGACCAGGTGCCCGTACGGGTCAACGAACTATTGCTGGACCATCTCGGCCGCTACTCGGCTTAGCCGAGCTTCGATCGGCTACGACCTGCAATCGAGCTTGGTCAGACGCGGTGAGAAGGTGGGCAAAGCCGTGGACGCGCCGGCCGGCCAGGGTCGCGGCCAGGCCTTGTC
>JAGNNA010000255.1 GCA_017990895.1 Reyranella sp. | reverse complement strand
ACCTTCATGAACACGTCGTCCGGCAGCTTCTCGTTCGGCCCGTAATAGGGGTTCGAGGCGGCGTTGCAGACAAGGATGTCGACCGGGCCGAGCTGCTTGCGCGTCTCGGTGATCAGGTTTTCGCACTGCGCCTTGTCGGAGATGTTGCAGGGAATGACGATGGCCTCGCCGCCGGCCGCCTTGATCTCCGCCGCCGCTTCCTCGCAGGCCGGGGCCTTGCGGCTCGACACCACGACCTTGGCGCCCTGCAGCGCGAGGTGGAGCGCGATCGACTTGCCGATGCCCTTGCTCGAGCCGGTGACGACGGCGACCTTGCCGGTGAGGTCGAAAAGCGGCGATGCCATTGAGCTGTCCTCCAGAAGATTTCAGCTTCTTGTGTGGCATGAACGCAAGGACTCGAAAACCCCCGCAACTGTGGCCGGGATCGTTCACGAAGGCCTGATTTGCGGACGCGGACCTCGCGATCCTAGCCTGAACTCCAGTCCACAGGAGTTCCCGATGCGCCTCACGACCAGGATCGGAGCCGTGCTCGCGGGGCTCGTCGCCCTGCCCGCCCTTGCCGTCGCCGCCACGATCGGCGGCGTCTACTACGCGCCGCAGTACGACTATCGAGACTTCTTCGCCGCCACCGATGGCCGGAATTTTCCGGTGATCCTCGCGGGCGACGCTTTCCCGGGAGTCGATCCCGGCGCAGTGGCGCGCGACCTCCTGCCGGCGATGCAGGCGGCCAAGCCCCGCCCGTCGCTCACCTTCACCTACGACCGCCCGATTCCGCCGGCCAGCCCGGACTACCGGCTGGTGCTGGTGTTCGACCCGGCGAACAATCTGAACGCCGATCCCGTCTGCGCCGGAGAACCGCCGCGCTTCCAGCCGGGCACGCCCGGTCGATTCTATGTCTATGCGATCTACTGCCGGAACGACCGGGCCATGTCCTTTACCACGGCATGGACACAGGCGAACGGGCCGGCCGATCCACGGATAGAACAGCTCTTCCGACAGCTCTTCATGGTCATCTTTAGCGACCAGCAAAGGCGTTACGCCGAACTCGCGCCCATTTACGTGCCGTGACCCAGACCGAGCGACCGCGGGTCAGGATCATATAGAGGGCGCATCCCTTTTGCTGGCAACGTGTTGTATGTCTTGCGTGGCATGGCCTTTGTAAATCGCGAGTTCCTGCGCTGGGCGCGCATCTGCTGCCTCATTTCGATGACATGGGCGGCATCGGCCGGGTTGTGGCCGCGCGCCGCGGATGCGCGAACCGGCAAGGTCGTTCTTTCCGTGGTCGGAGACGAGCGCATGTCTTCGGATCTCAAGGAGCTGTCGGAGGACTTCCAGAAGCAGCAACCCCTGTCGGGTGACGCGCTGGGAATACTGCAGGGCGCGCAGGCGATTGCGGCTCAGTTCAACACTGCCCTGCGGTCGCGTGGTTTCTATGACGCGACGATCAAGGCCACGATCGACGGGCGGCCGATAGCCGACGCTTCCGCACTGGAAGCGCTCGAGGCCCAGCCCGACGCCGACCAGGCGACCGTCGACATCGCGGTCGACACGGGTCCACGCTATCGCATCGGCTCCCTCGCCATCCGTCCGCCTGGGACCCAGCAGTCGCTTCCCGGCATCGACCGCGCGGAGCTTGGCATCACGCCGGGCGACCCTGCCGATGCCGCCGCCATCGTCGCCGCCCAGAACAAGCTGCTGGACGAACTGCGCAAGCAGGGCCATGCGCTCGCCTCCATCAAGGACCGCGAGGTGATCGTCGATCACGCCACGCGCGAGGCCGAAGTGACCTTCGTCGCGGAGCCAGGCCCGCTGGCCAGGATGGGCCCGGTGCGCTTCACCGGCACCGACAAGGTCGACACGGTGTGGCTTCAGCGTCGCGTACCCTTCAAGGCGGGTGAGCCCTACTCGCCGGCCAAGGTCGAGGAGCTACGCGGGAAACTCACCTCGCTCGGAACCTTCAACTCGGTGCGCCTGAAGCCTGCGACGGAACTCGATGCCAACGGCGAGCTGCCGATCGAGGCTGAGCTGACCGACCGCCTCCAGCGCTCGTTCGGCTTCGGCGTGAGCTACGAGACACAGCTCGGGTTCGCCGTCGAGGGCTTCTGGGTCCACCGCAATCTGTTCGGGCAGGCCGAGAGCCTGCGCCTGTCCGGAGAGGTCAATCATATCGGCCAGGGTTACGCGATCCTCGACACCGGCTTTGCGTTCCGCGCCGCCTTCCGCAAGCCCGACTGGTGGTTGCCGGGGCAGGACCTGCGACTGGAAGCGTCGGCGCAGCGTGAAGTGGTCCCTGCCTATACGAGGAAGGCCGCCACGTTCTACGGTGGCTTCGACCGGATCTTTTCGCCGCGCTGGCAGGGCCGCCTCGGCCTGGCGGCCGAGATCTCCGACATCACCCGTGAGGGCGTGACGCAAAGCTATCGTCTGCTCGGTCTCCAAGGAACCGTGCTCTACAATCGCGCCAACAGCGATCTCGATCCGACGCGGGGCTACCGCGTCGAGTTCAATGTCCAGCCCTGGATCGATACCGGACCCGGCGGCGACTTCTTCACCATCCTGCGCCTGACGGGCCGCCACTACTGGGATATCGCCGAGCCCGGTCGCACCGTCCTGGCGACCCGCGCCTCGTTCGGCACCGAGCCCGCCAGCAGCATCGCCGGCATCCCGCCCGACAAGCTCTTCTACGCCGGCGGCGGCGGCTCCGTGCGCGGCTTCGTCTACCAGACCGCCGGACCGCTCGACGCCTGGGGCAACCCGCTGGGCGGCGCGAGCGTCGTCGAGGCGAACGTCGAATTGCGCCAGCGCATCGGCAAGGCGTTCGGCGCGGTGGCCTTCGTCGATGCCGGCAGCGCCTATCCCGATTACCTGCCGAACTTCGCGCAGCTGGCGCCGAGAGTCGGCGCTGGTGTCGGCATCCGCTACTACACCGACTTCGGGCCGATCCGGGCTGATGTCGGTGTCCCGCTGAACCGCCGGCCGAGCGATCCGCCGTTCGGCATCTATGTCAGCCTGGGACAGGCTTTCTGATGCGCGCCCTTCGCATTGCGGCCTATGTGCTGGTGGCTGTCATGGCAGTGTTCGGCGCTGCCTTCGCGGGCGTCCAGACCAGTGCCGGAAAGCGGCTGCTCGCCAGTCTTGCTTCCAATCTCGCCTCCTCACCCGGTCAACAGATCCGGATCAGTGGCATCGACGGCTTCGTGCCGACCGATCTCCGGGTGGCGCGGATCGAGATTGCGGACCGCACGGGACCGTGGCTGCGGGTCGACGACGCGCGCATCGCATGGTCCTTCGCATCGCTGCTGCAGCGCCGGCTGCGGATTGAGCTCCTGTCGGCCACGAAGGTCGGCGTGCTGCGCGCACCGCAGGAGGAGAAGAAGGAAAGCACCCCCTCGGGCGGCCGCCTTCAGCTCCCCTTCGACATCGACCTGCAGGCTCTGCAACTCGACGACCTCCATCTCGCGTCCGCGCTCGGCGGGGTCGACTCTCATTGGAAGATCGGCGGAGAAGCGGCGGTGGCGCGCGACCTCGGCGAGATCAGCGCGAAGCTCGCGGCCGATCGTCTGGAAGGGCCCAAGGGCACCCTCACCGCCGATGTGCGGCTCGAACGAGCGCCCCGCAGGATCGCCGCCGAGATCACGCTCGACGAGGCGTCGGGTGGCATCGTCGCCGCCCTCATTCAGCGGCCCGACCTGCCGGGGGTCTCACTCAAGCTCTCGGCTCGGGGCGACGAACGCGACGGCACGGCCCAGCTGACCGCCAAGGCTGGCGACACGGCGACCGCCAGGGGCAATCTACGGTGGATGCCCGACGGCAACGAGACGGGTTTCCAGGCCGGTATCGACGCCGGCCCGATCGACGTGCCTGCCCAAGGCGTGGCTTGGAAAGGGTTACGTCTGGAAGCGAATGGCAAGCTCACCGATGCGGTTCGCATCAGGGGAGCTATCGAGGATCTGAAGTTGGCCACGCTCGACCCCCGCCTGCCACAGCCGGGTACGATCACGCTCGATGCGGCGGTCGCCAATCTTTCCAATGAAAAGATTCTGATCCGCTCGTTCGACGTCGCCATGCCGCTCGCGCGCATCAAAGGCGACGGCGATTACGCACCATCCCTGGACAGAGGTGAAGTGCGCGCCAACGTCGATCTCCCCAGCCTGGAACCCCTGTCCGCCATCGCGGGCCGCGCGCTCACCGGCAAGGCCTTGGTCGATCTCACGGCAAACATCGACAAGGGCAACCTTTCCGCTCGCTGGCAGGGCCGTGTCGACGGATTGGGGGCACCCGACGTGCCGCCAGGTCTGATCGCTACGGTCGATCTGGCTGGTACGGCCGGCTTGGCGCCGGACGGAAGCTGGACGCTACGGGACGCGAAGCTCGGCAGTGAAAGCGGCACGCTCAGCCTCTCCGGCCGGGGACGCGAACAGGCTGGTACACTGGACCTCGCTCTCGACTTGCCGAGGCTGGCGGCCTTCCGGCCCGAGGTCGAGGGCGCAGCAACCGCGAAGGCGACGATCGGGTTCGGCGGTCCCGAAACGTCGCTCAAGCTGAAGCTCGAGAGCCGCGACGTCACTTTCCAGACCATCAACTCCCAGCGACTGACCCTCGATTCGTCGGTCGTGCTGGCCACCGGCGGCACCCTCACCGGTACACTCCAGGCCGCGGGCGACGTCGCGGGTCAGCCCCTCTCGCTGGACGGACGCTTCGCGCACGATGCAGCCGCGGGCCTCGCGGTCCCAATCGTGCAGGGTCGCTGGTCGACGGCCGTCCTCGAAGTCACAGATCTTGTCATCGCCCAGACCAAGACGACCGGTCACGCACGCCTGAGTATCGCCCAGTTGAAGGACATCGAAGCTCTGGCGGCGCTCGGACTGGCAGGATCGCTGGTTGCCGAGGTGAAGGCCGATCCAGCCGCCCCCGCGGGCCGGCTCGACGTCTCGGTGAAGGGCACCGACCTTGCGGGTCAGGGCGTGGGAGCAGGCACGCTCGAACTCAAGGGGCATGTCGACGACCCGGCTGGCCGCGCCGTCACGGACCTCACCCTCGACGCCAGCCGCCTGCAGGGCGCCGGAGGTCTTTCCACCTTGAAGGCCACGGCCAAGGGAGATCGCGCGGCCGGCATCGACGTCACGCTGCAAGCAACGGGCCCGGAACTCACCGCCGACCTGGCGGCCAAGATAGAATTTCTGGCCGAAGAGATCCGTATGGCTCTCTCCAGATTCACCGGCCGCTATCGCGACATCCCACTGGGTCTCAATGCTCCTACGAAAGTCGCCGTGGCGGGTGCACGCATCGTGATCGATCCGACGAACCTGCGGGTCGGGGCCGGCCGGGTCGCCCTGCGCGGAACCCTCGATCCCGTCGCGAGCGACCTGCAGACCGAGATCGCCGGGCTGCCGCTGGCGCTGATCGACACGTTCGCTCCCGGGACCGGCCTCGAAGGCACCTTGCAAGCCAAAGTCCGGGCGACGGGCGCCATGGCCTCGCCGAGGCTGGAGGTCAGCTACGGTGCGACGGGCGTGCGGGTGCGCAGACCCGATGCGGCATTGATCCCGACGCTCTCCCTCCAGGGCACCGGCTCGCTGATCGGCCAGCAAGCGACTCTCGACGCGCGAGTCACGGCGGGCGGAAGCACGAATTTGACAGTGAAAAGTTCGGCTGCGCTCCCACGCGGAGCGGCACCTGTCGATGCCAGGATCGCCTTGGGCGGCTCGATCGACATTGCGCCGTTCGCGCCGCTGCTGGGCAACGACATCCGCAACATAACCGGCCGCTTGCGCCCGAACCTGACCGTATCGATCAGCGGTACGCAGATCACCGGATCGGGCGCGATCGATTTCGAGGGCGGGGCGCTCGCCTTGCCGGAGGCCGGCCTGAAGCTGAGCGGCGGCCAGGGTCGCTTCGTCTTTCAAGGCGACACGCTGCAGGTACAAAGCCTGACCTTCCGCGCGGGCACCGGCACCGTTACCGGAAGCGGGTCGATGCGCGTCGAGGCCAGTCAGGGACTGGTGCTGGACCTCGGCCTCGCGACCCAGCGCGCGCTGCTGGTCAGCCGCCCGGACATGGTCGCCACTATTTCGAGCACCCTCAGGATCACGGGGGCGACCTCGTCCGGCATTGAGATCTCCGGGCCCGTAACGATCGATCGGGCTGAGATCTCGGTCGGTGGCGGCCAGACCGCTTCCTTCCCGACCCTCGAGGTCAAGGAGATCAACAAGGCGGGTGCCGCTCCCGTAGCGGTTCAGCCGGCGCCGCGCCGGGCGCCCCCGAAAGCCCCGCCTCCGCCCGACGCGACGCCGATCAAGCTGGCGCTCGACGTGCGGGCACCGCAAGCGATCTTCGTGCGCGGCCGTGGCCTCGATGCGGAAATGAGCGGCCAGCTCACCGTCAGCGGCAGCCCCAGCGCGCCGGCCGTGATCGGCGGCTTCACCATGCGTCGCGGGACATTCAGCCTGGGCAGCCGCCGCCTCACCTTCTCCAAGGGCATCGTGACCCTGGACAATCTCAACACGATCGATCCGCGTCTCGACTTCCTCGCGACCACGACGGCCAATTCCGCGACCATTGGCGTCGCGATCACCGGAACGTCCCGCGAACCGCGGATAGAGATAACCTCCACGCCCTCGATGCCTCCGGACGAGGCGATGGCCCTCCTGATCTTCGGGAAGCCGGCCTCCCAGCTCGGCGCTTCGGAACTGCTCCAGGTGGCCCAGGCGCTCGCCGAGCTGGCCGGACAGTCTCCCGGCGACACCGTCCTGAGCCGACTGCGCAAGGGCCTCGGCCTCCACCAGTTGAGCATCGGATCCTCGTCTGCGAGGACGGGAGAGCCGAGTGGCGCGGGCGCCAACGGTGTCTCCCTCGAAGCGGGGCGGTACGTGGCACCGGGCGTCTATGTCGGCGCCCGGCAGGGGGCCGCAGGCAATTCCAGCCGGGGCGTCGTGCAGCTCGACGTCTTCGACAACATCAAGATCGAGGGCGACATCGGCGCCAATTCCACCGGCCGCGTGGGCGTCAAGGCAGAATGGGATTACTGATTCGGACGCCGGAAAGTTCTTTATGCACGGCAGCGAAACTTCCGGAGGGGTCGCGCGTTTAAGCCCTCGGACGGACCCGTCGTGGGTTTAGATCCGAAAATCGAGGGAAACCATTCCATGCTGAGAAAACTCCTGGTCGTCGCCGCGGCGACTTTCCTGTTGGGCGCCTGCGCGTCGGAGCCGCCGCCGCCGCCTCCCCCGCCGCCGCCGCCGCCGGTCCAGGCGCAGACCTTCATGGTCTTCTTCGATTGGGACCGCTCGAACCTGACCGCCCAGGCGGTCGAAACGGTCCGCCAGGCCGCGCAGGCCTACAAGACCCGCGGTAGCGCCAATATCGTGGCCACCGGCCATACCGACACGTCGGGCTCGCCGCAGTACAACAT
>JAGNNA010000254.1 GCA_017990895.1 Reyranella sp. | reverse complement strand
ACAGCGGTGAGCGCCTGGTCGGCCAGTCGGCGAAGCGCCAGGCGGTCACCAACCCGCTCAAGACCCTTTATTCCGTGAAGCGCCTGATCGGCCGTCGCTTCGACGACCCCATGGTCGCCAAGGAGAAAACTCTCGTCCCCTTCAAGATCGACAAGGCGCCGAGCGGCGACGCGTGGGTCGAGGTGAACGGCGAGCAGTACAGCCCGAGCCAGATCTCGGCGTTCATTCTGGGCAAGATGAAGGAGACGGCCGAGGCCTATCTCGGCGAGAAGGTCGACCAGGCGGTCATCACCGTCCCGGCCTACTTCAATGACGCCCAGCGCCAGGCCACCAAGGACGCCGGCCGCATCGCCGGCCTCGAGGTCCTGCGCATCATCAACGAGCCGACCGCGGCTGCCCTCGCCTACGGCATGGACAAGCGCAAGAGCGGCACGATCGCGGTCTATGACCTGGGCGGCGGCACGTTCGACGTGTCGATTCTCGAGATCGGCGACGGCGTGTTCGAGGTCAAGGCGACCAACGGCGACACCTTCCTGGGTGGCGAGGACTTCGACCAGCGCATCATCAGCTACCTGGCCGACGAGTTCAAAAAGGAGCAGGGCATCGACCTGCGCAACGACAAGCTCGCCCTGCAGCGCCTGAAGGAAGCGGCCGAGAAGGCCAAGATCGAGCTCTCCAACTCCAAGGAGACCGAGATCAACCTGCCGTTCATCACGGCCGACGCCAGCGGTCCGAAGCATCTCGTGCTCAAGCTCTCGCGTGCCAAGCTCGAGTCGCTGGTCGACGACCTGGTGCAGCGGACGCTCGAGCCCTGCAAGGCAGCGCTCAAGGACTCCGGCCTGCAGGCCGGGCAGATCGACGAGGTCATCCTGGTCGGCGGCATGACGCGCATGCCGAAGGTCATCGAGGTCGTGAAGCAGTTCTTCGGCAAGGAGCCGGCCCGCAACGTCAATCCGGACGAAGTCGTCGCGGTCGGCGCAGCGGTCCAGGCGGCCGTGCTGAAGGGTGAGGTCAAGGACGTCCTGCTGCTCGACGTGACGCCGCTGTCGCTCGGCATCGAGACGCTGGGCGGCGTGTTCACGCGCCTGATCGAGCGCAACACGACGATCCCGACCAAGAAGAGCCAGACCTTCTCGACGGCCGACGACAACCAGACCGCGGTGACCATCCGCGTGTTCCAGGGCGAGCGCGAGATCGCCGCACAGAACAAGATGCTGGGCCAGTTCGACCTGGTCGGCATCCCGCCGGCGCCGCGCGGCGTGCCTCAGGTCGAGGTCACGTTCGACATCGACGCCAACGGCATCGTGCAGGTCTCGGCCAAGGACAAGGCCACCGGCAAGGAGCAGCAGATCCGCATCCAGGCTTCGGGCGGCCTCAGCGAGGCCGACATCCAGAAGATGGTGAAGGATGCCGAGCTGCATGCCGAGGAGGACAAGAAGAAGCGCGAGCTGATCGACGCCCGCAACCAGGGCGAGGCGCTGGTCCACTCCACGACCAAGCACCTGGCTGAGTACGGCGACAAGGTGAGCCCCACCGAGAAGGCCGAGATCGAGGGTACGCTCGAGGGCCTCAAGACTGCCCTGGCGGGCGAGGACGTCGAGGCGATCAAGAGCAAGACCAACGACCTGGCCCAGGCCGCGATGAAGCTCGGCGAGGCCATGTACAAGGCCCAGCAGGCCGAGGCGCAGGCCGGTGCGGGAGCCGCGGGCGGCGCGCCCGGCGGCGGCGCGACCGACGCCAAGGGCGAAAAGGTCGTCGACGCCGAGTTCGAGGACGTCACCGACAAGAACAAGAAGACCGGGTCCTGAACCAGGACATCCTGGAAGGCAAGGCGGCCTCCCGCGCAAGCGGGAGGCCGACCTGTAAGGGGCGAGTAGGGGCTGCGTAGAACATCATGTCGCAAGACTTTTACGAGCTGCTCGGTGTCAGCCGCACGGCCAGTGCCGACGACATCAAGAAGGCGTACCGCAAGCTCGCGATGCAGTACCATCCGGACCGCAACGACGGGAACGCCGAAGCGGAACGGAAGTTCAAGGAAATCAACCACGCCTACGACATCCTGAAGGATCCGGAGAAGCGTGCGGCCTACGACCGCTACGGTGCGGCGGCCTTCGAGGGCGGCGCGGGGCCAGGCGGCCCGTTCCAGGGCGGACAGGGATTCGATTTCGGTTCGGTGTTCGGCGACATCTTCGAGGAGATGTTCGGCGCCAACGGCCAGCGCGGCCGCGGCGGGCGCGCCGACACGCGCGGGCAGGACCTGCGTTTCAATCTCGAGATCACCTTGGAACAGGCCTACGCCGGCACCGAGGCCACGGTGCGCGTGCCGAGTTCCGTTTCCTGCGAGGTCTGCCACGGCAGCGGGGCCGAAGCCGGTTCCAAGCCACAGCAATGCCCGACCTGCCAGGGTCGCGGGCGCATCCGCGCGCAGCAGGGCTTCTTCACCGTCGAGCGCGCCTGCCACAGCTGCCACGGCGCGGGCCAGGTGATCGACAAGCCGTGCAAGAGCTGTGGCGGCCAGGGCCGCGTGCGTCGCGAGAAGACTCTCAAGGTAAACATTCCCGCCGGCGTCGAGGATGGTACGCGCATCCGCCTGAGCGGCGAGGGCGAAGCGGGCGCGCGCGGCGGACCGGCCGGCGACCTCTACGTCTTCCTCTCGATACGCCGCCACCAGCTGTTCGAGCGCGAGGGCGCCGACGTGCATTGCCGCGTGCCGATTTCGATGGTGCAGGCGACCCTGGGCGGCAACATCGAAGTGCCGACCCTCGATGGCAAGATGGCGCGCATCAACATCCCGGCCGGGGCGCAGGGCGGCCACCAGTTCCGCATGCGCGGCAAGGGCATGCCGATCATGCGCTCCAGTCAGCGCGGCGACATGTACATCGAGATCAACGTCGAGACGCCGACCAACCTCACGTCGAAGCAGAAGGAACTGCTCAAGGAGTTCGAGAAGGCCGGCAAGACCAGCCCCGAATCCGAAGGCTTCTTCAGCAAGATGAAGGAAATGTTCGGCGGCTAGAGTCTTTCCTGGCGAAGCAGAATCGGCTTCCTCCCCATTCAGATGGTGAGGTGGCGCCGTCATACGGCGACGGAGGGGTCAGGGTATGTGCCGACGAGCATGACCCCATCGCGCCCCGTATGACGGGGCACTTCCCCATATGAATGGGGGAAGAAACTGATTCCGTAGTCTGACGCTTCAATCCACATCGGCAAGACTCTATTTCGGCCGCCGCATGAGCCCGTCACCGGACTCATCGGCACGCGAGCGAAGATCGCTACTGGGCCGCCATCTTCGACGCCGCCGGGGCGAAGTCGCGCTCCATCTCGCGGCGGAGCTTCACGGCGGTCAGCGACTCGTCCATCACCACGTCGGCATAGGTCAGCGACTGGCCGGCCTTGATCGGCTTCACCAGCTTGACGTTGTGGGCGAGGCCGAGCGGCAGGCTGCCGAGGCCGGTCGACTTCTCCGACGGGAACAGCTTGCCGTAGACCGTGTAGCCGCCCTCGCCGTCCAGCATCTCGCCGGGCTTGAGGTCGCGCTTGGCGGTGGCGATGACGTCGGCGTGGAAGCCGATCGGCGTGCCGGTCGGTTCCTTGCGCAGGCCGATCGAGGCGACCGACATGCCGACCTCGAGGCCGATCAGGTGCCAGCGCTTGTACATGACGGAGTACCGGCCGCTCGGGTCGGTCTGCAGCATGTACTCCTCGAAGCAGTTCTTCTGGTACTCGGTGGCCGCCTCGAACACGACCCATACGCCCTTGCGGATCTCGTAGGGGATGGCGCGCCCGTCCTTCTCCAGCGACGAGGCCACCTCGACCTGGCCCTTGTGGTGGAGCTGGCCGCCCTCGGAGATCGGCCGCATCACGAAGGGCAGGTCCTCCACGGAGCATGGCGGGAAGGCGAGCCCATCCGGCGCCGGCGTGAGGCCGGTGGCGTTGGCGACGGCGGTGCTCTCGATGGCGGGCTTGGAGCCGTCGAGGAACGAGTTGAACATCTTGGGGTTCAGGCCGCCGCGCTTTGCCTGCTCCTCGTTGAGGCCCCAGTACTTCCACACCGTCTCGGGCGTCGACTGCGCAAAGTGCGGCAGCCATTTGTGACCGCGGCCGGCCGCCGTCACCTCGAAGCCCGAGGTGCGCGCCCAGTCGACCAGCTCGCAGATCAGCGCCGGCTGGTCGCCATAGGCCAGGCTGTAGATCACGCCGGCGGCGGCGGCGCGCTTGGCCAGCAGCGGGCCACAGAAGGCGTCGGCTTCCACGGTCACCATCACCACGCTCTTGCCGTGCCTGAAGGCTTCCAGCGCATGCTCGACGGCGGCGATCGGGTCGCCGGTCGATTCGACGATGATGTCGATCTCGGGATGGCTGACCAGCGCGCGCCAGTCGTCGGTGAGATGCGTGCTGCCGTGCTTGCGCGCATCCTCGAACGAGCTGGCCGAGGTCACGTCGGGCTTCCAGCCGAGCCGCGCCAGGTTCTCTCGCGCGCGGTCGGGCGAGAGATCGGCGATGCCCAGGAGGTGAATGCCGGGTGTGGTCGGGATCTGCGACAGGTACATCGAGCCGAACTTGCCGGCGCCGATGACGCCGATGCGCAGCGGATTGGCATCGGCGGCGCGCGCCAGAAGCATGCGATGGAGACTCATGGGTTCCTCCGGAGTTTCTTGATTATTCCGCCGCGGCCTTGCGGTTGACGGCGCGGATCACCGCATCGTCTTCCCAGGCGTCGACAGGCGTGAAATCGCGATGCGCGATATAGTCCGGCCGCTTGAACTGGCGGATCGCGTTGCTGACCGCGTTGTAGGTCACGTAGATGATCTGGCGATCCCACGGCGACATGTTGGGGCCGCTGCCATGGACCAGCGTGCCGTGGAAGAAGATCGCCGAACCCGGGCCGCCCTTGGGCGCGACGATTCCGCCCTGGTCGACCAGCTTGGCGATCGTGTCGTTGTCGATCACCCACAGCGGATAGGAGGTCGTGGTGAGATCGTGGCTGGCCTCGATCGCGCCCTTCTTGTGGCTCCTGGGAATGAACCAGAGCGGGCCGTTGAACTCGTTCACCTCGTCGATGAACACCGCGAGGTTCATGGCGCGCGGCTCGGGCATGGCGTCGTCGGCCTTCCAGGTGCCGTAATCCTGGTGCCATTGCCAGACGTCGCCGTCGAAAGCGGCCTTCCCGTTGATCTTGAACTGATGGATGTAGGTCTTGTCCTTCAGCAGCTGCTCGGCCGGCTCCACGAAGCGCGGATGATGGACCAGCGCCTCGAACACCGGATGATAGGTGTGGACGGCGAAGGCGGTGCGCACGACGTCGCCGCTCTTCTCGCGCACGTTCTCGGGGCGGCGCTGGGCGAAGACCTCGGGCACCGAGTTCTTCAGGATCTGCGTCTCTTCCGGCGAGAAATAATCCGGGAAGAAGAGATAGCCCTCTTCGTCGAATTGCTTCAGCTGCTCAGAGGTGAGCTTCATGGCAGTTCCTCCTGTGCCTTGTCGTCTTGTCTTGTCGGGAGCGCCGTCTTCAGGCGGCGCGGGAAATCACGACTTTCAATCGTCCCGTGAGAATGTCGGCCATCTGTTCGGCATGGCCGCGGCAGAGCGCTTCGGCCTCGGCCGCCTGGCCCGCTTCGAGCGCGCGCAGGATGCCCTCGTGTTCGTCCCACACACTGATCCGCAGATCCTCTTCGCTCAAGGCCGCGGCCATCACCCGGCGCAGATGCTGCCAGTGCGGCTGGGCGGTCTCGCCGATCAGGGGATTGCCCGAGGCTTCGTAGACGAAGAGGTGGAAATCGATGTCGGCCTCGATGACCGACGGCACGTAGCCGCTCGCCACCGCGCGTCGGCCGACGTCGAGCAGGGCGCGGCCGCGCTGCATCAGGTGAGGCGTGTAGTTCGAGGCGGCGAGGCGGGCCGCGGCGCCGTCGAGGGCGGCGCGGACCACGTAGAGATGGCGCGCCTGCTGCACGTCGAGCGGCGCGACGCAGACGCCCTTGCGGCCGGCATCGATCAGGAAGCCCTCGCGGCGCAGCAACATCATGGCCTGCAGCACCGGCTGGCGCGAGACGCCGAACTGCTGGGCGATCTCCTCCTGCGTGATCCGCGCGCCGGCCTTCAGCTCGCCCGAGCAGATCGCCTCCAGGACGGAATCATGGATACGCTCGGACAAATCGGGTTCGGGGAGGATGGGGCGCATTTCTGTATACAGAACACAGAAGCAGTCTGAGTCAACCGCCTAGCGAGCTTTCAGCCCTTTGGCGGCGAGAATCTGGGCCCCGCGATCAGGATAGTCGGTAATCAGCCCGTCGACGCCCAGATCGATCAGCCTGCCCATCTCGGCCGGAACGTTCACGGTCCAGGGCACGACCTTGAGGCCGAGTGCGTGCGCCTCCTTCACATTCTCCGCCGTGACGTTGCGCCAGAAGGGCGACCAGGTTGCGCAGCCGGCCGCCTTGGCAAGCCGGGGCACCGACCCGCCGTGACCGGCGAGATCAAGCCCGCCCAGCCAGGGAGAGGGCCGGGCGCCGTTGCGTTGGACGGTGTCGAAGTTGGTGCTCTCGATGCTGAGGCAGGCGGTGGCGATCTCGGGTGCCAGCTTGCGGGCCTCGATCAGGCCCCGCCAGTCGAACGACTGAAGGGTGGTGCGGGCCTCGGTCCTGGCCTTGCGGATCTCCGCCACCGCCAGGCCGGCGAAGTCTAGCGGGTCCGGCGTCAGCTCGGGCTTGCCCGGATCGGTCTTGATCTCGACGTTGAAGCGCACGGCGGGGGCGGCCTGGGCGAAGAACTCGGCCAGGGTCGGGAAGCGCTGGCCGTCGACCGGCTTCTGCTCCGGGAACTGCTGGCCGTACTTGCTGGCCGGGTTCACGCGACCGATGTCGTAGCGCTTCAATTCGTCCAGCGTCAGCTTGGCGATGGCCGGCCCCGTTGCCGTGAGCCACTGCCCGTCCGGTCCGCGCGTCAGGGCGGGGTTGAGCACCGGGTCGTGGCTGATGACGACGACGCCGTCGCGCGTCACCGCGAGGTCGGTTTCGAGGGTCGTGACGCCGAGAGCCTGTGCCACCTTGAAGCCGGCCAGCGTGTTCTCGGGTGCGAGCCCGCGCGCGCCGCGATGGCCCTGCAGGTCGAAGGCCGCGGCGAGTCCGGTGCTAGCCGCCCAGATTGCGCAGGCGAGCGATGCGATCCGCGATATCGGGATGGGTCGCCAGGAGCGCCGGCGTCTGCGAGGTGAACTGGTGGATCGGGTTGACGATGAAGAGATGCTGCGTGGCACGACTCACTCCGGGAAAGGGCGCGGCCTTCTCCGCCAGCTTGCCCAGCGCGGAGATGAGGCCGTTGGGGTTACGCGTGAACTGCACGGAGGTCGCGTCGGCAAGATACTCGCGCTGGCGCGAGACCGCCATCTGCACCGCCTTCGCCGCCAGCGTCGCCAGGATGGCGA
>JAGNNA010000012.1 GCA_017990895.1 Reyranella sp. | reverse complement strand
AGCTAGAACAGCACCGTCACGCGCAACGAGAAGACCGCAGCCACCTGCTCCGCGGGTGTCAGGGCCGGCTGGAAATAGAGCTGTACGTCGGGCGTGATCAAGAGATGTCGGACCGACCATGACCAGTAGAATTCGACCATCGACTCGCTGGGCCTGGTGAATGTGCCGGCATAGAGCGCCTGATTGACCCTGTTCCATGCGAAGCCGAGGCCGATCTGGTCGAGCGGCGCGCGGCCCAGCGGGTTGTTGTAGACGGCGCCGCCCGCCACCGACGACTGAATGGGCTGGCTCGAATTCCAGACGGTGTTGGCGCGCAGGAAGAGGCCCCCTTTGTCGCCGACAGGCTGAGAGGCGCTGAACGAGAGGCCGGAGCTGGCCTGCGGCTGCATCTCGACGCTGGGGAGATTGTAGTAGAGCAGCGAATAGCTGCCCTGGCGCAGCATTCCGGTCGCGGGCGACCAAGCGCCGTAGAGAAACCAGGAATACCGGCCCTGCCCCACCGTGTTGAACTGGATGTAGTTGCTGGCCGCGACGTTGTTCGCGTCCTGGAAACCCGCCGCGAAGGTCAGCGCGCGCGTGGGATTGATCTGCACATAGGCGCCGAGGCTGCCCTGCGAATAGTTCTGGCTGCCGTTCTGCGCCAGCGAGTAGCCGATGAAGTTGACCTGCTCGTTGTTGGAGTAGGCGTTGCTGTCGAAATTCGAGAAGGGAAACTGGCCCACCGTCAGCGATACGAAGTGGCCGGGAAAGTCGTGCGTGTAGCTCACCTGCGCGAAGGTGAGCTGGTTGACCGGATAGTCGTTGACCTGACTGGCGAGGCCCAGCCGGTTCTGCAGGCTGGCGCCGGTATTGCCCGACCAGTATTGCGTCGCCAGATAGGAGAACTGGAAGGAGCCGGCGCCGATCCTGGGATCCTCGAACATCCGCCAGTTCGCCACCGGGGAGAACTGGGCCTGTACCGCACCATAGTCGCTGCCCGGGGCTCCCCACTGGCTCAGCACCGAGGAGGTCATCGAGTAGTACACGCCGGTCGTGTCCTGGATCTGCTGCTTCGCCTGAGCGTAGCGTCGCGAGGCGTCGTCGAAGGGCTGTTCGAGGAAATACTGTTCGCGCGCTTCGGCCGCGCGCAATCTGTTGTGGATCTTGCCGACATGGCGGACGCCGTCCCTGTCGGCCGCCTGCTGGGCCTCTGCCGTCAGAGGAAGGAACAGGGCCGCCAATCCGCCAACCCATGCCGTCGAACGCATGCGTCCCCGCTGGCCCGCGTCTATGGCTCGAGCGCCTTCTCCAGGAACGCCTTCACATCGATCACGAATTGCCTCCAGGCCGGTTCGTGCGCGCCGTAATGCGCCCCGCAGCAACCGCCGGGCTTGCTGCGGTTGCCAACCCCGTCGAGATAGCGCACCGGCAGGCCCAGCGCATCGAAGCTGTGATGAGCGTTTGCGTAAACTTTCGCTTCGACCAGCTCGCGGCCGCGCACGACGCGCTCCAGCACCGCCCGGCACTGCGAGACCGGCGTCCAGTCGTCCAGCGCGCCCATCGCGAAGAAGGTGGGCTGGCGCACCGCGAGGCGCGGCCCCAGCGCATCGGCCAGCGCGCAGTCGGGATAGACCAGCACCACCGCGCGCGCCGCAGCCGGCGGCCGGTCTTCGGGCTTGCCCGACAGCGCGCGCAGCATCGCCACGCCGCCGCCGTAGGAATAGCCCAAGTAGGCGAGCCGCCGCGGATCGATGCCCGGTTGCGCCGAAAGCCAGGCGAGCGTCGCATCGATGTCGGCGGCCCGCGCCTCGGCGGCGGATTGCGTCGGCCAGTTGCGGCCGCAGACATCCTTGAGGCCGCGCGCCGAGAAACTGTCGACCACCAGTGCCGCGTAGCCCCAGGAGGCGAGCAGCCCGGCCATGCGCGCCGTGTTCTGTCCGGGCCCGCCGCACCCATGGAACAGCGCGACCGCCGGTACCGACCCTGCGGCCTTGCCCGGACGAAAGAGCTGCGCCGACAGCTGGACCGTGCGCCCCCCTTGCTCTACGGGAACGCGGACGTTCTGCTGAGCCGACGCGGGCGTGACGCAAAGCAGAGCGAGCAGGACTGTCAGTCGGGCGAACATGGCCGGACCGTAAACCAAGCAAGAGCGGACACAACAGGCGGATTGCCCGTGAGCGAAACGATCTACACCATCTCTACCTGGGTGATCCCCGCCCTCCTCGCGATCACGCTGCACGAGGCCGCGCACGGCTTCGTCGCGCTGCGCTTCGGCGACCGCACGGCCTGGCAGCTCGGGCGCGTCACGCTCAACCCCTTCAAGCACATCGACCCCGTCGGCACGATCCTGCTGCCGGGCCTGCTGATCTTCCTGCGCGCGCCCTTCCTGTTCGGCTACGCCAAGCCGGTGCCGGTGAACTTCCGTGCGCTGAACAATCCCAAGCGCGACATGGTGTGGGTCGCCGCCGCGGGACCGGCCACGAACGTGGCCATGGCCCTGGCAGCAGGGCTGCTGGCGCACGTCGCCATCCTGCTGCCGCCGGAGGCCGCGGCCTGGTCGATCCGCAACATCGAGAATGCCATCCGGATCAACGTGCTGCTCGCGGTGTTCAACATGGTGCCGCTGCCACCACTGGACGGCGGACGCGTCGCCGTCGGGTTGTTGCCCGACAGTCTCGCGCTGCCGCTCGCCCGGCTTGAGCCCTATGGCATGCCCGTGCTGCTCGGGCTGATCTTCATCCTGCCGCTGATCGGCAATCAGCTGGGCGTCGACCTGAACGTCGTTGGCTGGCTGCTGAGCGAACCGGTCGGCTGGCTGGTCGACCTGGTGATCCGCGTCACCGGCAACGCCTGATCAGCGAGCGTCAGGTGCGGGCTCCGTCCCGTCGGGCTTCGGCGGTGCGAGGTTCATGGCCTGGCGCTCCTCGGCGATGCTGGCGACGGCGGCACGCACGCCGGGATGGCGCGCCATGAACTGGTTGAAGTCGCGCCGGTCGAGCACGAGGAACTGGCAGAAGTCGACGGCGACGATGTCGGCGGTGCGCCGCTCGCCGGTCAGCAGCGCCATCTCGCCGAAATAGGCGCCCGGTTCGAGGCGGATCACGCGGTCCGCGACATGGACTTCAACGGCGCCCGACGAGATGAAATACATGCCGTCGGCACGGTCGCCGGTGCGGATGACGCGGTCGCCCGGCGAGGCGGACTTCGGGCGGAACATCAGCAGCAACGATTCCTGGTCCTGCCGGTCGACGAGTTGCAGCATCGGAAACAATTCCAGCAGGCTGTGCAGCTTGAGGTCCTCGGCCTTGGACCGCTCTTCCTGGCGGGCCTTGATGATCGCGAGCTGGCGACCCAGCGCCTCGTAGTGACGCTGGCCGTAGAAAGCGGCGCCGGCCGGTTGGCCGATACGTTTCTGGAGCAGCCCGACACCGTAGAAGACTAGCGGGTTGAGCATGATCGAGAAGAGCGCACCGCCAACCACGAGATCCCGCCCCTCGTTCGGCACCAGACCGGCCGAGATGCCGAGCGCGATAAGGATGAAGGAGAATTCGCCGATCTGCGCCAGGCTCGCCGACACGACCAGGCCGGTGCCAATCGGATAGCGCAGCAGCATGATGATCGCGAAGGCGATCAGCGACTTGCCGAAGATGATCAGCGCCAGCACCGACAGCACGGCGCCCGGCGAGCGGTAGAGAATGGTCGGATCGAACAGCATGCCGACCGAGACGAAGAACAGCACCGAGAAGGCGTCCTGCAGCGGCAGGGAATCGGCGGCCGCCTTGTGGCTGAAGGAGGACTCGCTCAGCACGACGCCCGCAAAGAAGGCCCCCAGTGCGAACGAGACTCCGAAGATGTGGGCCGAACCGTAGGCGATGCCCAGCGCCACCGCCAGGACGGACAGCGTGAACAGCTCGCGCGAACCGGTGCGCGCGACCCGGGCCAGCATCCACGGCACCACCTTCGGGCCGATCAGGATGGCTATGGCGGCGAAGGCCGCGACCTTGGAGAGAGTGATCGCCAGTTCCAGCGCGATCGGCATGTCCGACGGCGGATGGCCCTGGACCGGCTTGCCGCCCAGAACCTCGGCGAAGGCCGGCAGCAGCACGAGTGCCAGCACCATTGCCAGGTCCTCGACGATCAGCCAGCCCACCGCGACCCTTCCGTTGGGACTGTCGACCATGTTGCGCTCTTCCAGCGCTTTCAGGAGCACGACCGTGCTGGCGACCGACAGGCTGAGACCGACCACGAGGCCGGTGCCGAAGCTCCAGCCCCACAGCGAGCACATGCCGATGCCGAGCAGGGTCGCCAGCACGATCTGGCCGATGGCGCCGGGTATGGCGATGCCCTTCACGGCGAGAAGATCGGACGCGGAGAAATGCAGGCCGACGCCGAACATCAGCAGGATGACGCCCACTTCGGCGAGTTGCGCCGAGAGCCCGGCATCCGCCACGAAGCCCGGCGTGTAGGGACCGATCAGGATGCCGGCGACGAGATAGCCGACCAGCGGCGGCAGCCGCAGCCGGTCCGCGATGTAGCCGAAGCCGAAGGCGAGCACGAAGCCGATGGCAATGGTGGAGATCAACGCCGCTTCGTGATGCACGTTCGAGGTCCATTGGTTGTTTGGGGAAGAGCAGTATTCTAGAGATCGGGAGCAAGAATTGCACCCCTTGTGCATCTGACATCACGGTCATCGCTCGACGCACCGCAAAATTTCCGGATGCCACCGGGAATAATCGAACGCCCGCCGGCGTCTCTCATCCGCAGAGCACAACTGCATGGGAGTCAGAGAATGTTGAAGTCGATCCTCGCCGCCACCGCCGCGCTGTCCCTACTCGCAGCGGGCGCCGCTATCGCCGCCGAACCGGCCTCAGCCACACCGCCCCCGATGAAGAACGGCATGTTCGTCACGGCGAGTGGCATGACGCTCTACACGTTCGACAAGGACGCCACGCCGGGCAAGTCGGTGTGCAACGGCCCATGCGCCACCAACTGGCCACCGGCCCTCGTCGCCGACGGCGCCAAGGCCACCGGTGACTGGACCATCATCACCCGCGACGACGGGCTGAAGCAGTGGGCCTACAAGGGCAAGCCAGTCTACGCCTTCGCCAAGGACACCAAGGCCGGCGACAAGACGGGCGACGGCTTCCTGAACGGCGCCTGGCACGTCGCCAAGTAACGACGAGGCCGTGGCGCCGGTCCTGGTTCGGCCGGCGCCATCCTCCGGTAGAGTGATGCGATGGCCGATGCGGAAGCCCTGCTCGAACCGCTGATCCCGGCGTTGCGGCGCTACGCCTATGCGCTGCTGCGTGACCACGATGCGGCCGACGACCTGGTGCAGGACACGTTGGAGCGGGCGTTGTCGCGCTGGTCGCTGCGGCGGCGCGACGGCGACCTCCGGGCGTGGCTGTTTACCATCCAGCGCAACCTGCATGTCTCGGCATTGCGCCAGGGGAAGCGACGCGGCGCGCATGTCAACCTCGACGAGGCCACGACTCCCTCGAGTGCCGCGCAGCAGGAAAGCGGCATCGAAGTCCAGGACATACTGGCGGCGCTCGACCAGCTGCCGGAAGAACAGAAATCGCTGCTGTTGCTGGTGGGCGTCGAGGATCTTTCCTACGAAGACGCGGCGAAGGTGATCGGCGTGCCCGCGGGCACAGTGATGTCGAGCCTGTCGCGAGGCCGCCAGCGGCTGCGGGCGCTGCTGGAGACGGGGCGCACGACGCTCCTGCGGAGAGTGAAATGACGGAGACGCCGTTTTCGATCGGCGAGGACGAGCTGCAAGCATTCGTCGACGAACGCCTCGATGGCCAGCGCCGCGCAGCCGTAGAGGCGAACCTGGCCAGCCATCCCGAGCTCGCCGAGCGCGTCACGCTGGAGCGGAGGCAGCGGGCAATCCTGCGTGGCCGGCTCGAGGCCAAGTTCGCCGAGCCGATCCCGGCCCGGCTACGGATCGCCAATCTGCGCACCGCGCGGCGCGGGTTCAGGACACGCGGCTGGACCGCGGCCGCCGCTGCGGTCGCCCTCTTCGTGACGGGCGTGACGGCCGGCTGATTTGCTCACCAGATCGCGCCGGCGGCGCTCCCGGCTGCGCCCACCGTCAGCGTCGCCCAGGGCGCGCAGGCGGCCTATCGCACCTTCGTAGTCGAGGTGGCGCATCCGGTCGAGGTCGGCGTGCAGCAGGAGGCGCATCTGCTGCAGTGGCTCTCCAAGCGGCTAGGCCGCAAGCTGACTGCGCCCGATCTCTCGCGCTTCGGCTACAGGTTGATGGGCGGGCGGCTGCTGCCCGGCGGCAGCGGCGCGGCCGCCCAGCTGATGTACGACGATGCGAGCGGCCGGCGGCTCACCATCTACGTGCGCGCGACCGAGGGCACCGAGACGGCCTTCCGCTTCCAGAAGGAAGGCGAGGCCGCGACCTTCGCCTGGATCGACCAGGGCTTCGGTTTCGCCGTCACCGCGACGGGCACCCGAGAGGAACTGCTGCCGATCGCCGAGGCTGTCTATCGCGGCTTCGAGGGCAAGAGCTGACGGCTACTTCGACGGATCGGTGTGATCCTCGAACTTCTTGAGGTGGCGCGGCGCCCATTTGTGGTCGCGCGCCTTCACGATCCATTCGTCGAGCTTGGGCCAGCGGCGGCGGGCCGACGTGACCCATCGACGCCCGGTCTCGAACTCGGTGGCCAGCAGATAGAGGGCCAGCACGAAGAAGATCCATCCCTGCAGGATCGGGATGAAGCCGCCGACCACCGACATCACGAGGCAGGCGGCGATCGCGAGCGCCATCAGGGACTGGCGCATGGAGCGGCTACAGGTGGATCGGCTTGTCCCAGGCGGCGAGTGCGGCTTCCTTGAGCGCCTCGTTGACCGTGGGATGGGCGTGGCAGACCCGGCCGATATCCTCGGCCGACGCGGAAAACTCCATGGCAATGGCGGCTTCGGCGATCATCGTCCCGGCTTCGGCGCCGAAGATATGGACGCCCAGCACCTTGTCGCTCGCCTTGTCGGCCAGAACCTTCACGAAGCCCTCCGTGGCGCCGTTCGCGCGGCTGCGGGGGTCGGCGGTGAACGGATACTTGCCGACCTTGTAGGCAACGCCGGCCGCCTTAAGTTGTTCCTCGGTCTTGCCGACCCAGGCGACTTCCGGCTGCGTGTAGATGATCGACGGCACGAAGTCCCAGTTCACGTGGCCCTTCTGGCCCGCCAGCGTCTCGACGCAGGCGACGCCGTCCTCGCTCGCCTTGTGCGCGAGCATCGGCCCGTCGATCACATCGCCGATCGCGTAGATGCCCGGCACCGAAGTCTGGAAATGACCATCGACCGCGATGCGGCCGCGCTCCGTCATCTTCACGCCGACCTTGTCGAGGCCCAGGCCCTGCACGAACGGACGGCGGCCGATCGAGACCAGAACCACATCGGCTTCAAGCGTTTCGGCCGTCCCCCCCTTGGCGGGTTCGACGGTGAGCGTGACGCCCGCGCCCGTCGTCTCGGCCTTGGTCACCTTGGCGCCGAGCTTGAATTTCAACCCCTGCTTGGCGAGCGTGCGCTGCAGGAACTTGGTGACCTCGTCGTCGACACCCGGCGTGATGCGGTCGAGGAACTCGACCACCGTCACTTCGGCGCCGAGGCGGCGCCACACCGAGCCCAACTCGAGGCCGATGATGCCGGCGCCGACTACGACCAGCCGCTTCGGCACTTCCGAAAGTTCCAGTGCGCCGGTCGAGGAGACGATCTTCTTCTCGTCGATCGAGACGCCGGGCAACGGAGTCACTTCCGAGCCGGTGGCGATCAGGATGTTCTTTGCGGCGAGCGTTTCCTTGACCGCGCCGTCATCGCCCAGCACCGAAACAGAACCCGGCGCCTCGATGCGGCCCGCGCCGGAATAGGAGGCGATCTTGTTCTTCTTGAACAGGAAGGCGATGCCCTTGGTGGTGGCCTCGACGACCTCGCTCTTGCGTCTCATGAGCTGGGCGAAGTCGAGCTTCGGCGCCGCCACGACGACGCCGTGCGCGGCGAGATCGTGACCCGCCTCCTCGAACAGGTGCGAGGACTGCAGCAGCGCCTTGGAGGGAATGCAGCCGACGTTGAGGCAGGTGCCGCCCAGGGTCGCGCGCTTCTCGACCACGGCGACCTTCAGGCCGAGCTGCGAGGCGCGGATCGCGGCCACGTAACCGCCGGGGCCGGCACCGATCACGACCAGATCGAAGGATTCGTTTGCCATGTCATCAACCCTCATGGCCGGGGGCGCGATCATGACGCGCGACTGGAGTCGCGCGCCCCCGGCAAGACTCTACCAATCAGACGCCGAGCAGGAGCCGCTCGGGATCCTCGATGCATTCCTTGACCTTGACCAGGAACAGCACGGCCTCGCGGCCGTCGATGATTCGATGATCGTAGGACAGGGCCAGGTACATCATCGGCCGCGCCTTGATCTCGCCGCCGACGACCATGGGCCGCTGCTGGATCTTGTGCATGCCGAGGATGGCCGACTGCGGCGGATTGAGGATCGGCGTCGACATCAGCGAGCCGTACACGCCGCCGTTGGAGATCGTGAAGGTGCCACCCGTCAGGTCGGCGATCGACAGCTTGCCGTCCCGCGCCTTGCGGCCGAGATCGCCGATGCCCTTCTCGATGCCCGCGAAGTCCAGCACGTCGGCGTCACGCAGCACCGGAACGACCAGGCCCTGCGGCGAGCCGACGGCGACACCGATGTCGTAATAGTTCTTGTAGACGATCTCCTCGCCCTCGATCTCAGCGTTGACCGCCGGCAGCTCCTTGAGCCCCGCGATGCAGGCCTTCACGAAGAACGACATGAAGCCCAGCCGCGCGCCGTGCTTCTTCTCGAAATCGTCCTTGAGCCGCTCGCGCAGCGCCATCACTGCGGTCATGTCCACCTCATTGAAGGTGGTGAGCATTGCGGCGGTGTTCTGCGCGTCCTTGAGGCGGTTGGCGATGGTGCGTCGCAGGCGCGTCATCTTCACCCGCTCCTCGCGGTCGGCCTTCGGGCGCGGGCCGGCCGGCACGGCAGGCTTGGCGGCGGGCGCCGGGGCCGCGGAGATCGACGAGATCGCCGCCAGCACGTCTTCCTTGGTGGCGCGGCCCTCCTTGCCGGTCGGCTGGATGGCGGCGGCAGGCACGCCCTTTTCCTCGGCGAGCTTGCGCGCGGCAGGCCCCGAGGCGGCGAGGTTGGCGCCCGACGGTGCAGCGGCCGCGGCGGTTGCCGGAGCGGCGGCAGGTGCCGGAGCCGGCTTGGGCGCGGCCGGGGCAGCAGCCTTCGGCGCGGCCGCGCCAGCGGCTCCCGCCTCGATGTGACAGAGCACGCCGCCCACCTGGACGGATGCGCCTTCCTCAACGACGAGGCCGGCGATGGTGCCGGCGACGCTGGCGTTTACCTCGACGGTGACCTTGTCGGTTTCGAGCTCGCACAGGGGCTGGTCGACGGCGACCGTGTCGCCGGCCTTCACCAGCCACTTGGCGACGGTTGCCTCGGTGACCGATTCACCCAGAGCCGGAACCTTGATCTCGACGGCCATGACTACCATTCCTCTTCTCTACCCGCGCTCAACCGACAGTGAGAGCGCGGTCGACCAGATCGGCCTGTTCCTTGAGATGCGTGCGCGCCGATCCGGTGGCGGGCGACGCGGCTTCGGCGCGACCGACATAGATCGGCCGCCTGGCCTTGGCATCGATGTTCGCGAGCGCGCGCTCGATGCGACGATCGACGAAGTGCCAGGCACCCATGTTCTCGGGCTCCTCCTGGCACCAGACGACCTCGGCGTTCGGATACTGTGCGAGCCGCACCCCAAGCCGCGTGAACGGAAACGGGTAGAGCTGCTCAATGCGCAGGATGGCGATGTCGTCGATCTTGCGCTTGCGGCGTTCGGCGACGAGATCGAAGTAGACCTTGCCCGAACACAGGATGACGCGGCGCACATTGGCGCCATCGACCAGCTGGTCGGTCTCGGCGAGGATGCGGCGGAACGAGCTGCCCGGCCCGAAATCGGCCAGGGTCGAGACGCAATCCTTGTGACGCAGCAGCGACTTCGGCGTCATCACCACCAGAGGCTTGCGGAAGGTGCGGCGCATCTGCCGGCGCAGCGCGTGGAAGTAGTTGGCCGGCGTCGTCGGGTTGATGACCTGCCAGTTGTCCTCGGCGGAGAGCTGCAGGTAGCGTTCCAGACGTGCCGAGCTGTGCTCCGGTCCCTGGCCTTCATAGCCGTGCGGCAGCAGCATCACGAGGCCCGACATGCGCAGCCACTTGCTCTCGCCCGAGCAGATGAACTGGTCGATGATGACCTGCGCGCCGTTGGCGAAGTCGCCGAACTGCGCTTCCCACAGGACCAGCGCATTCGGCTCGGCCAGCGAGTAGCCGTATTCGAAGCCCAGCACGCCCGCCTCGTTCAGCGGGCTGTCGATCACCTCGTAGCGCGCCTGACCGTCGGCCACATGGTTGAGCGGGACGTACTTGGCCTCGGTCACCTGGTCGACCAGCACCGAGTGGCGCTGGGAGAAGGTACCGCGACCGGAATCCTGGCCGCTGAGGCGGACCGGCGTGCCTTCCGACAGGAGCGTGCCGAAGGCCAGCGCCTCGCCGGTCGCCCAGTCGATGTTCTCACCGGTGTCGATCGTCTTCCGCTTTTCCTGGAGCTGACGCACGATCTTGCGGTTGAGCTCGAAATTCTTCGGCGGCTCGGAGATCGCCTGGCCGACCGACTTCAGCCTGTCGAGTTCGACGGCGGTGACGCCCTTGCGATCCTCCTCGCCCGGCGCGACCGTAAAGCCCGCCCACTTGCCTTCGAGCCAATCGGCCTTGTTCGGCTTGTAGTTGGTCGCGGCCTCGAGCGCCTTGTCGAGCTTCTCGCGCAGCGCATTGTCCATGGCGGCGACATCTTCGGCCGTCACCACGCCCTCGGCTTCGAGCTTCGCGGCGTAGACTTCCTTCACCGAACGATGCGCGCCGATCTCCTTGTACATCAGCGGCTGGGTGAACATCGGCTCGTCACCCTCGTTGTGACCGTGCCGGCGGTAGCAGAACATGTCGATGACGATGTCGCGCTTGAAGTGCTGGCGGAACTCGGTCGCGATGCGCGCGACGTGCACCACCGCCTCGGGATCGTCGCCGTTCACGTGCAGGATCGGCGCCTGCACGATCTTTGCGACTTCCGTGCAGTAGGGTCCGGAGCGCGATTCGGTCGGCAGGGTCGTGAAGCCGATCTGGTTGTTCACGATGAAATGGATGGTGCCGCCGATGCGGTAGCCGGCGAGGTCGGACAGGTCCAGGCTCTCAGCCACCAGGCCCTGGCCCGCGAAGGCCGCATCGCCGTGCATCAGAATGCACATGACCTGGCTGCGGTCGGTGTCGCCGCGCTGGTCTTCCTTGGCGCGCGCCTTGCCCAGGATGACCGGATTCACCGCCTCGAGATGCGAGGGATTGGGCGACAGCGAGAGGTGAATCACGTTGCCGTCGAACTCGCGATCGGCCGAGGCGCCGAGATGGTACTTCACGTCGCCCGAGCCGCGCATCTCCTCGGGCTGCGAGGAGCGCCCCTGAAACTCGGAGAACAGCGCTGTGTAGCTCTTGTGCATGACGTGCACGAGCGTGTTGAGGCGGCCGCGATGCGGCATGCCGAGCATCACTTCCTTCACGCCGAGCTGGCCGCCGCGCTTCAGGATCTGCTCGATGCCGGGGATCAGCGATTCGCCACCGTCGAGGCCGAAGCGCTTGGTGCCGACGAACTTCACGTGCAGGTAGCGCTCGAGTCCCTCGGCCTCGCCGACGCGCTCGAGGATCATCTTGCGGCCGGTGACCGTGAATTCGGTGTGGTTCTCGATGTGCTCGATGCGCTCCTGGATCCACGCCTTCTGGTCGGGATCGGAGATGTGCATGAACTCGACGCCGATCTTGCCGCAATAGGTCTTGCGCAGCCGCTCCATGATCTGGCGCAGCGTCGCCGACTCGCCCAGCGCCAGCGACCCGAAGATCAGGATGGGGCGGTCCCAGTCGGCGTCGGTGAAGCCGTAGGTCGCGGGATCGAGTTCGCGATGCGGCGCCTGGCGCACGAGGCCGAGCGGATCGAGGTCGGCCTCGAGATGGCCGCGGATGCGATAGGCGCGAATCAGCATCAGCGCCCGCGCCGTGTCCTGGGCGGCGGCGCGGATTTCTTCCTGGGTCTTGCCGGCGATCGCAGGAGCAGCCGGCGCCGCCCCAGCGGCCGTCTTGCCGCCCTTGACGTTGCGGTTGGCCGCGGCCGGGACGGCATCGGGATCGACCGCGCCGATCACCCGGGCGCCGTTGGGCGCCCAGGAGGCGCCGCGCACCTCCGCCAGCACGTCACCCTTCTGCTCGGCGAGGGCGCCGAAGAAGGTCTGCCATTCCGCGTCGACCGAACTCGGGTCGGCGAGGAAACGCGCGTAGAGCTCCTCGATAAATGGCGCGTTCGCGCCGAACAGGAACGACGTCTGTTCTGCTCTCATGGCCCGATACTCCCTGGCCTGTATTTGCTGGCCGCCTGGCAGAGGCTGGGCGGCGAAACCGCTTCTCAGCCCTTCATGGCTTTAAGCATTTCCTCGCCCAAAGCTGCCGGGGACTCCGCAACCCTGATGCCTGCCGCCCGCATGGCGTCGACCTTGAACGCCGCGGTATCGTTGCCGCCCGAGATCACCGCGCCGGCATGGCCCATGCGGCGGCCCGGAGGAGCGGTGCGACCGGCGATGAAACCGACGACCGGCTTCTTCGTTCCGGAGGCCTTGAGGAATTCCGCTCCCTTGACCTCGGCGTCGCCACCGATCTCGCCGATCATCACGATGCCCTCGGTCTCGGGATCGCGGATGAACATGTCGAGGCACTCGATGAAGTTGGTGCCGTTGACCGGGTCACCGCCGATACCGATGCAGGTGGTCTGGCCGAGGCCGGCCGCCGTGGTCTGCGCCACTGCCTCGTAGGTCAGGGTGCCCGAGCGGGACACGATGCCGATCCTGCCGCGCTTGTGGATGTGACCCGGCATGATGCCGATCTTGCACTCGCCCGGCGTGATCACGCCCGGGCAGTTCGGGCCGATCAGCCGTGACCTGGACGCCGTGAGCGCCCGCTTCACCTTGACCATGTCGTTCACCGGGATGCCCTCGGTGATGCAGACGATCAGCGGAATCTCGGCGTCGATCGCCTCGAGGATCGAATCGGCCGCGAAGGGCGGCGGGACGTAGATCACCGACGCGTTGCAGCCGGTCTTCTCGACCGCCTCGGCGACGGTGTCGAACACCGGCAGGTCGAGATGCTTGGTGCCGCCCTTGCCTGGCGTCACGCCGCCGACCATCCTGGTGCCGTAGGCGATCGCCTGTTCGGAGTGGAAGGTGCCCTGCGAGCCGGTGATGCCCTGGCAGATGACCTTGGTGTTCTTGTCGACCAGGACGGCCATCAGTTGTTCTCCTTGACGGCCTTGACGATCTTCTCGGCGGCGTCCGCGAGGTTCTCCGCCGAAGTGATCTTGAGGCCCGATTCCTTGAGGATCTTCTTGCCGAGGTCGACGTTCGTGCCCTCCAGCCGGACGACCAGCGGGACGTGCAGGTTGACCTCGCGCGCCGCGGCGACGACGCCTTCGGCGATCACGTCGCAGCGCATGATGCCGCCGAAGATGTTGACGAGGATGCCCTCGACGTTGGGATCCTTGAGGATGATCTTGAACGCCGCCGTCACCCGCTCCTTGGTCGCGCCGCCGCCCACGTCGAGGAAGTTCGCGGGCTCCGAGCCGTAGAGCTTGATGATGTCCATGGTGGCCATCGCGAGGCCCGCGCCGTTCACCATGCAGCCGATCTGGCCGTCGAGCTTCACGTAGTTCAGCGCGTACTTGGCGGCCTCGGTCTCGGCCGGGTCCTCCTCGTCGATGTCGCGCAGTTCCTCGATGTCCTTGTGACGGTAGAGCGCGTTGTCGTCGAAGTTCATCTTGGCATCGAGGGCCACGATGTCGCCGGCGCCCGTCACCACCAGCGGGTTGATTTCGATCAGCGAGGCGTCGAGATCGACATAGGCGCGGTAGAGGTTGCCCAGCATCGTGGCGAAAGCGCCGACCTGCTTGCCCGCGAGGCCCAGCGCAAACGCGATCTTGCGGCCCTGGTAGGGCTGGTAGCCCGCGGCGGGATCGATCGCCTGCGTGACGATCTTCTCGGGCGTCTCGTGCGCCACCGTCTCGATGTCCATGCCGCCCTCGGTCGAGGCGACGACCGCGATGCGGCCGACCGCGCGGTCCACCAGCATCGAGAGATAAAGCTCGCGTTTGATGTCGCAGCCGTCTTCGACGTAGAGCCGTTTCACGGTGCGGCCCGTCTCGCCCGTCTGCTTGGTCACGAGATCCTGGCCCAGCATCGCCGCTGCGTGCGCGCCGACATCGTCGGCGGACTTGGCGATGCGGACACCGCCCTTGCCGCCCAGATCGTTCTTGAAGTGACCCTTGCCGCGTCCACCGGCATGGATCTGTGCCTTCACCACCGTGACGGCGCCACCCAGCTTGCGGGCAACATCCATCGCCTCGTCTTTGGTGTAGGCGACACCACCCTTCAGGATCGGGATGGCGAATTTGGCCAGGAGGGCCTTGGCCTGATACTCGTGGATATTCATGGGGTCCTATCGTTCGGGACGGCGTGCGAGAAACGCGGCCCCTCAGTTTTAAAACGCAACTGACCAAGGGATGCGGCACTTTATGAGCGCCGTCGCCCCTTGGCAACGATGGATCGATGAACGTTTGCGGTCGGTCGACTAAAGTCGAAAGACCCTACTATTTCAACGGCCAACGATCTTGTTGGTGGCGTCGATCAGCGACTGCACGGCGGCGACCGACTTGTCGAACATCGCCTTTTCCTCGGCGTTGAACTCGACCTCGACGATGCGCTCGACACCCTTGGCGCCGATCACGACCGGCACGCCGATGTAGAGGCCCTTCACGCCGTACTCGCCGTTCAGCTTCGCGGCGCAGGGGATGACGCGCTTCTTGTCCCGGAGATAGGACTCGGCCATGGCGATGGCCGACGCGGCCGGGGCATAGAAGGCCGAACCGGTCTTGAGGTGGGCCACGATCTCGGCGCCGCCGTCGCGGGTGCGCTGGACGATCTGCTCGAGGCGCTCCTTGGTGGTCCAGCCCATGTCGACCAGATCGTGCAGCGAAATGCCGCCGACCGTCGAGTAGCGCAGCAGCGGGACCATCGTGTCGCCGTGGCCGCCCAGCACGAAGGCCGTGACGTCCTCGACCGAGACGTTGAATTCCTCGGCGAGGAACAGGCGGAAGCGGGCGCTGTCGAGCACGCCGGCCATGCCGACGACCTTCTCGGGCGCGAAGCCGGTGACTTCCTGCATCAGGCCGACCATCGCATCGAGCGGGTTGGTGATGACGATGACGAAAGCGTTCGGCGCATGCTGCTTGATGCCCTTGCCGACCGAGTCGATGACCTTGGCGTTGATGCCGACCAAGTCGTCGCGGGTCATGCCGGGCTTGCGCGGCACGCCGGCGGTGACGATCACGACGTCCGCGCCCTCAATGTCCTTGTAGTCCGAGGAGCCGCTGTACTTGGCGTCGAAGCCTTCCACCGGGCTGAGCTGGGCGATGTCGAGCGCCTTGCCCTTGGCGGTGCCTTCGGCGGCGGGGATGTCGAACAGGACGATGTCGCCCAGTTCCTTCTGGCCGGCGAGCAGCGCGAGCGTGCCGCCAATCTGTCCGGCGCCGATCAGCGCGATCTTCTTGCGAGCCATGCGAAAAACTCCCGTTCTTAAAGGCGCCGCGTGGTAGCGCGATTCGCCCGGGGCAGCAAGGCAGACGGGTTCAGACCGGATGTTTCGCCAGGTGCGACAGCAGGAGATCGGTAGCCCGGGCGGGCGCCTGGTCCATCATGAAATGGCCGACGCCGGGCAGCACTTCCATCGCGAAGGAGGGCTTCACGAAGTCCGCCGTCCCATAGGCCGCGTCGGGCCCTACCGTCGCATCGGCATCGCCCCAGATGTAGAGCGTCGGCACGGTGATGGTCCCGATATCCGCGGCCAGCCCCTTGTTGGAGCGATACCAGGCGAGCGCCGCTTCGAGCGCGTCGGGATTGCCCAGCACCGATAGATGATCCTCCAGCGCCTCGGACGGCACGCCCTGGCCGAACAGCCCGTCGCGCAGGCGTTTGGCACCGTCGGCCAGCAACAGCTTGCCGGTTTCCGGTTCGAGGAAGGCCCGATGATGGCGCGAGCGGTGCTTCTGGTCGCCGTCTTCCTTCAGCAGGGCCTGGCGGAACGACTGCGGATGCGGCCGCGACAGGATCGTAAGCGACGCCAGGCGATCGGGATGGGCGCCGGCAACGCCCCATGAGACCTGCCCGCCCCAATCGTGACCGACGAGGTGAAAGCGCTTTCCGTCATATCCTGCAGCCGCCACGATCTCGATCGCGTCGCCGATCAGCCGGTCGAAGGCATAGTTGGAAAGATCGGCAGGATCGGGCCGCGCGCCGGGCGAATAGCCACGCTGGTCGGGTGCGACGGCGCGATAGCCGTGGGCCGCGAGCATCGGCAGCGCGGCGCGCCAGCTGTGCCGCGATTCGGGGAACCCGTGCAGCATCAGCACGAGCGGCCCACCGACCGGGCCGTCGACATCCGTGGTGAATGTCAGGCCCGACCGGGTCGTGATGTTCATCGTCTCGGCCATGAGCCGATCAGACACCGTTGGCCTT
This sequence comes from Reyranella sp., assembly GCA_017990895.1. Classification (GTDB taxonomy): domain Bacteria; phylum Pseudomonadota; class Alphaproteobacteria; order Reyranellales; family Reyranellaceae; genus Reyranella. The sequence goes on along the minus strand of JAGNNA010000012.1, from coordinate 11,405 downwards.
GAACCAGGCAAGCGCCTTCTTCCACGCGTCCTCCGCCTGTTCCTTGCGGTAGGATGGGCGATAGTCGGCGTTGAAGGCATGCGGCGTGTCCGCATAGGTGTCGATCTGCGACTTCTTCGCAGCTGGGCTGCCGTCCTTGAGGGCCGCGCGCATCCTGTCGACCGTATCGTTCGGAATGCCGGTATCAGCGCCGCCATAGAGGCCGAGCACGGGCGCCTTGAGATCCTTGACGATGTCGACCGGATGCTTCGGAGTGAGCGGCGTCGAATCGCCGACGACCCGGCCGTACCAGGCGACGCCCGCCTTGAGGCCTGCGCTGTGGGCGGCATAGAGCCAGACGATGCGGCCACCCCAGCAGAAGCCGGTGATGCCGAGCTTCGCGGTATCGGCCTTGCCCTCGCCCTTGGCGAAGTCGACGGTCGCGTCGAAGTCGCCCATGACCTGCTCGTCCGGCACCTTCGCAACGATCTCGCGCAGCAGCGCCTGCACGTCGCTGATGGCCTTCGGATCGCCCTGGCGGAAGTAGAGTTCGGGCGCGATCGCGTAGTAGCCGAGCTTGGCGAAGCGGCGGCAGAGATCGGCGATATGCGCATGCACGCCGAAGATCTCCTGAACGACGAGGATGGTGCCGAAGCCCTGGCCCGAGGCCGGCATGGCGCGATAGGCGTCCATCTCCTTGCCGTCCTTGGTCTTCACCTTGACGACGCCGGCCGTCAGTCCATCCGCCGGCGTGACGATCATGGTCTGTGCCTGGACCGGCTGCACCGACAACGCGAAGGTGGTGCCGAACGCCGCGCCGGTCGCCGTCGCCTTCAGGGCGTTGCGACGCGACAGGCCGCCTTCATTCAGGGAAATCATGCGATCGCCGTCCATATCCTGCCTCCCGTTCGAGTCTCAAAAAAACGCTGCAGAGCCTATGCTGCGGCCGGACGGGCCCACAATCACGATTAGGCGATGTGATCGAGGTTCAGATACTCGGGGCTCTGCATCTCCATGAGACGAGACACGGTGCGCTGGAATTCGAACGAGCCGTCGCCTTCAGGGTAGAGACCGCCCGGATTGGCGGCCGCCGAACAGACGAACTTCACCTTCCTCTCGTAGAAGGTATCGATCATCGTCACGAAGCGAACGGCCTTGTCCTTGCTGTCGGGCCCCATCTTCGGAATCTCGGCCACGATGACCGTGTGGAAATGGTCGGCGATGCACAGGAAGTCCGCCGCCCCCATCGGCTTCGCGCACCAATCCATGAAATGCGCCATCGCAACGCCCGGGGCCGCACGCGGCACCTCGACGTTGCGGCCCTGCGTGCGCAGCAGGCGCGGCTCGCCATCGGCACCGTTGCTGAGTGCACGGAATGCCTCATCGAGCTTCTTCGTCGCCCAGGCGCCGAGCGGAGTGAGGTAGAGATCGAATTCGCGCAACCGGCCCATCCGGTAGTCCTGCGAACCGCCCAGCTCCAGCACTTCGAGCCGCTGCTTCACCAGCTCGATGAACGGCAGGAAGCGGTCGCGCTGCAGGCCGTTCTTGTAGAGATCGTCGGGCGAGCGGTTGGAGGTGGCGATCACCGTGATCCCCTCCTCGAACAGCGTCTCGAACAGGCGGCCGAGGATCATCGCATCGGCGATATTGGTGACCTGGAATTCGTCGAAGCAGAGCAGCCGCGTTTCGGCGGCGATTTCCTTGCCGATCGGCACGATCGTGTCGGATTCCGGCGGTGCGCCCCTGGCTGCCAGTTCCTCGCGACGGCGATGCAGCCTCGCCTGCACCTCCAGCATGAATTCGTGGAAGTGGACACGGCGCTTCTTCGCGACCGGCGCGTCGGCAAAGAACAGGTCCATCAGCATCGACTTGCCGCGACCGACCGAGCCCCAGATATAGAGCCCGTGCGGTCCTTCCGGCGGTTTCGGCGCGTGACCGAGGCCCAGGCGGGCGAAGAAGCCCGTCTTCACCGGCTGGGCGTTGGCCATCGCCGCGAGCTGGTCATGAATCGCCTGCAATCGCAGAACGACTTTTTCCTGCACGGGATCGGCGTGGATCTCGCCCGCGGCGCGGCGCGCGGCGAGGTTGGCGAGCGGTCCCTTGCCGGTCGAGGGGATACTGGCTTCCATTGCGGCGGCATACCTAGCTCACTGCCGCCCGGCTGCCTATAAGATGCGGCGATGAAGATTGCGTTCCTCGGCACCTCGGCCTTCGCCGTGCCAGCGCTCGCGGCGCTGGCCGAAGCCGGCCACGACATCGCCTGCGTCTACACGAGGGCCCCCAAACCCGCGGGCCGCGGCCAGCAGGAGCGCAAGACGCCCGTCCATCAGCTCGCCGACGAACTAGGCTTGCCGGTCCGCACCCCACGCACGCTGAAGAGCGACGAGGAAGCCCAGGCCTTCAAGGCACTCGACCTCGATGCCGCGGTGGTCGTGTCCTACGGGCATATCCTGCCCAGGAGCTTCCTCAATGCGCCGGTCCTCGGCTGCATCAACATCCATGGCTCCCTGCTGCCGCGCTGGCGTGGGGCCGCGCCCATCCATCGCGCCATCCTTGCCGGCGATGCCGAGACCGGCGTCACCACCATGCGCATGGACGAAGGCCTCGACACCGGCCCGATGCTGCTGGCCGAAAGCACGCCGATCTCCGCCGCCGATACCGCCGAGAGCGTGCACGACCGGCTGGCCGATCTCGGCGCGCGACTGATCGTGTCGACCCTCGACGGCCTGCTGCGGCGGAGCATCGAGCCGGTGGACCAGCCGGCCGAGGGCGTCACCTACGCCCACAAGCTCGGCAAGGAGGAAGGCGTGCTCGACTGGCGGCGGCCGGCCGCCGAGTTGGAGCGCAAGGTGCGTGCCTTCCATCCCTGGCCCGGCACGTCGTTCGAGGCGCCCAAAGCAGGCGGCACCGAACGCATCAAGGTCCTGGCGGCCGCGCTCACCCTGGCGGGCGGGCCACCGGGCAGCGTGACCATCGCGCGAGACGGCTTTCCGGTCGTGACCTGCGGCGTCGGCGGGCTGAAGCTGCTCAAGCTGCAGCGGCCCGGCAAGTCGGCGCAATCGGCGGATGCCTTCTTGCGCGGCTTCTCGCTGGAAGCCGGCACCGTGCTGGCACCACCGGCCGCCCTGTCCCTGCCGACCTGACATCGTGCCGCGCTACAAGCTCATGATCGAGTATGACGGCGAGCCGTTCGTCGGCTGGCAGCGCCAGCCGAATGGGCCGTCCGTCCAGGCCGCCCTCGAAGAGGCGGTGTTCGCCTTCTCCGGCGAGCGCCCGCCGGTCCAGGCCGCCGGCAGAACCGACACGGGTGTGCATGCGCGCGGCCAGATTGTGCATCTCGACCTTTCGCGCGAGTGGCCGGTCGAGACCATCCGTTCGGCCATCAACTTCCACCTGAAGCCGCAGCCGGTTTCCGTCCTCGTTGCCGAGCCGGCGCCGCCCGGTTTCCATGCCCGCTTCTCCGCGATCTGGCGGCGCTACCGCTATCGCATCATCAATCGTCGGGCGCCGCCCGCGCTGGATCGCGGACAGCTCTGGCATGTACCAGGCTCTCTCGACGTCGCGCTGATGGTCGATGCCGCCTCGGTGCTGGTGGGACGACACGACTTCAACAGCTTCCGTTCGACGTCCTGCCAGTCGCCGTCGGCGCTGAAGACGCTCGACCTGCTGGAAGTCACGCGCCACGGCGAGGAGATCCACGTCGATGTCGGCTCGCGCTCCTTCCTGCACAACCAGGTGCGCATCATGGTGGGCACGCTGCATCTCGTCGGACGCAACCAGTGGACCCGCAGCGATGTCGAGGCAGCACTCGCGGCCCGCGATCGTGCCCGCGCCGGGCCGACGGCGCCACCGCACGGCCTCTGCCTGATGGAAGTACGCTACGAGCTAAGCGCCGACCGCGACGCCGAGGAAGCGGTCGACGATCAGTGAAAGCAAGATCGAGGGCACCCAGTTGACGATCAACAGCAGGGCCGCGACCGGCCAGGTGGCGCCGAGCACCATCCGGGTCGTCACCAGGAACCAGTAGAAGAAGAGCGCCTGCAGCCCGATTCGCATGAGTTCGCCCACCAGCGGCGGCATCAGCGACGCCAGCACCACGCCGATCACCGCCACAATCATCGCCGGCAGGTTGACCCAGTTCAGGGCCGAGATGTAACGCAGAAAGCGGTCGAGCCAGTTCCGCCGCCGCGCGATCTCGTAGAACAGGACGGGAAACAGGGTCCATTCGACGGCGTATCGCAGCGCCTCCACCAGCACGATCTCGAGTTCGTCGGCCGTCGACGTCACCAAGGCATAGCGCAACACCATCAGCGCGGCGTGCAGCGGTGCGACCAGGATCATCACCTGGAAAGACCGCACACAGGCTTCCCGCGTATTGTCGAACCAGGACGGCGCGACCGGGTCGCGCTTCAAAAGCCCGATCGCGCCCTGGATTCCCCGGGCGATTTCGCCGGCACCGAGCACGCGATCAGACCGCGAAGTAACGGTCGAGAACCGTTTCGTAGACGCGGGCCAGCATCTTGAGATCGGCGATCGCGCTCTTCTCGTCGACCTTGTGCATGCTCTCGCCGACCAGCCCGAATTCGAGGACCGGACAGTAGCTGCGGATGAAGCGCGCGTCCGACGTCCCGCCGGTCGTCGACAGTTCCGTCTCCACCCCCGCGATGTCGCGGACCGCGCCGGCGACGAGGTCGCTCAGCGGCCCCGGTGGCGTGTAGAAGGACTCCCCGGAGACTTGGACGCTGTATTCGACGGTGCCATTGCCGCCCAGCGCTTCATTGGCGCGCTCGATGCGCTCCTTGAGATGGGCGAGCAGGGTCTTCGAGGTCCAGAGATCGTTGAACCGCGTGTTGAAGCGCGCCTTGGCGACGCCCGGCGCGATGTTGGTGGCCGGGTTGCCGACATCCACGGTCGTGAACTGCAGCGAGGTCGGCTGGAAGTGCGTGCTGCCCTGGTCGATCGGCTCACGCACCAGCGCCTCGATGATCGCCGACAGGCGATGGACGGCATTGTCGAGCCGCTCGGGATAGGCCACGTGCCCCTGCACGCCGCGCACGACCAGGTCGACGGTCATGCTGCCGCGGCGGCCGATCTTCATCATGTCGCCGAAGCGCTTCGAACTCGTCGGTTCGCCGACGATGCAGGCATCGATCGTCTCGCCGCGGTCGGCCAGCCGCTGCAGCATCTTCACGGTGCCGTTGATCGCCGGGCCTTCCTCGTCACCGGTGATCAGAAGGCTGATCGAGCCGCCGAAATCGCGGCCACGCCTGCTGAGGAAGCGGGCGGCGGCATCGGTGAAGGCCGCGATCGCGCCCTTCATGTCGGCCGCGCCACGACCGAACAGATAGCCGCCGGAGAGTTCGGCCGCGAACGGCCCGATCGTCCACGACGAGAGATCGCCCACCGGCACCACGTCGGAATGGCCGGCGAAGCAGAAATGCTTCCCGCCGCTGCCGATGCGGGCATAGAGGTTGGCCACATCGTCGGTGCCGGCCTCGGTGAAATCCATGCGCTCGCAGGTGAAGCCGAGCGGCGCCAGCGTCTGTTCCAGCAGTTGCAGGGCACCGGCTTCGCGCGGCGTCACGCTCTCGCAGCGGACGAGCGTGCGCGTCAGTTCGATGACATCCATGACGTTGGCGCTGAGTGTATCGGGCATGGGCCGGACACTACAGGCCCTCCCCGGCCGTGAGAAGTGGGGCAAAGAAAAGGGCGCCGTCAGGCCAGCCGGCGCCCAGTTTTTTTGAGAGGAAGATAGTCTTGCTTGTTTAGGCTGACGCCGTCGTAAGGGACTAGGCCACCATGCGGTCGGCCTCCTGCAGGTTGACCGAGACGAGCTGGGAGACTCCCCGCTCGGCCATGGTCACGCCGTAGAGGCGATCCATGCGCGCCATGGTGACGCGATGGTGGGTGATGATCAGGAAGCGCGTGTCGGTGCGGCCGGCGATGTCGTTCACCAGGCCGCAGAAGCGCTCCACGTTCAGATCGTCCAGCGGCGCGTCGACCTCGTCCAGCACGCAGATCGGCGCCGGGTTGGTCATGAACACCGCGAACAACAGCGACAGGGCCGTCAGCGCCTGCTCGCCGCCCGAGAGCAGCGACATGACCTGCAGCTTCTTGCCCGGCGGGCTGGCATGGATTTCGAGGCCGGCCTCCAGCGGATCCTCCGACTCGGTGAGCCGCAACTCAGCCTTGCCGCCGCCGAACAGCTTGGTGAAGAGCTGCTGGAAGTGGCCGCTCACCTGCTCGAAAGCAGCGAGGAAACGCTCGCGGCCCTCGCGGTTGAGGCTCTGGATGCCCTGGCGCAGGCGACCGATGGCGGCGACCAGATCGTCGCGCTCGGTCGTCATGGCGGTGATCTGCTGCTCGAGTTCGTTGGCCTCTTCCTCGGCCCGCAGGTTGACGGCGCCCATCGTCTCGCGCTCGTGCACAAGCCGCTCGAGCTTGTGCTCGGCCTTGTCGAGTTCCGGCAGCTCTTCCAGCGACTGGACTTCCGCCAGCGCCATCACGCCATCGGGCTCGCAGCGCAGGCGCTCGGCAATGCGCTCGACCACCGCCTCGCGATCCTTCGTGGCCTGCTCGACCTGGCCTTCGCGCCGGACCCGGGTCTCGCGCGCCTGGCCCATCTCGGTCTCGGCCTGGCGGAGCGCCTTGTCGGCCTCGGCGAGGCGGGTCTCGCCGATCACCAGCCGGTCGGCCGCTTCCTGCCGGTTGGACTCGGCCTTGTCGATCTCCTCGCCGAGCACGAACCGCTTCTCTTCGATCTCCGCCGGCTTGGCCGCCAGTTCGGCGATCGCGGCCGCTGTCTGCTCGCGCCGCGCGTCGAGTTCGACGATCTGGCCGTCCGCCTCGCGCAATCGCTTGCTCCAGCCCTCATGATCCTGCGCGATCTGCGCCAGGCGCTCGACCCGCATCTTCGACTCGCGCGCGAGACGGTCGCACTGCCCCTCGGCCTCGACCAAAGCCGCCCGCAGTTCGGCGATGCGCACGCGCAGTGCGCCGGCCTCGGCGCGATCGGCCTGCGTGTCGGCGATCGACGACAGGCGCGCCTCGCGGAAGGTGCGCCGCATCTCGACCTCGGCGATGTCGCCCAGCACTTCGGCCACGACAGTCTCGATGCCGGCCAGACGGGTGCGCAGCTGGTCGGTGCGGCGGGCAATCTCGACGTGGCGGTCGCGGGCCTGTGTGGCCAGGCGCTCGGCGGTGCCGATGGCCGACTGGGCGGCGCGCTCGGCGGCCCGCGTCGCCTCGCCGGCCTCCTGCGTCTTGCGGCGCGCGGCGTCGGCCACGCTGCGCTCATAGGCGCGGGCCTGATCGACGCAGGTCTTTTCGGCGTCACGTGCCGCGGCCAGCCAGACCTTCTCGGCATCGACGCGGGCCTGCTCGATCGTCTGCTCGGCGACGATGCCGTCGATCTGATGGCGGAGTTCGACCAGGCGGTTGCGCTGGCTCAACCGTACGGCCGCGGTCGACGGTGCGCCGGCGCGCATCGTGTAGCCGTCCCAGCGCCAGACCGCGCCCTCGCGGGTGACGAGCTGCTGGCCGGGCTTGAGGGCGGCCTGCAGCGCCGCGCCTGTCTCGTCATTGGCCACGATACCGATGAAGGACAGACGACGGGCCAGCTCGGGGAGAGCACCGACATGCGCGCCGAGCGGGGTCGCGCCTTCGGGAAGGGCCGGCGTCTCGGCCAGCGCCTCGAGCGGCAGCCAGTGCACCGGCGCGCCCCGGTCGGACGAAGCCTCGAGCTCGTCGCCGAAGGCTGCGCCCAGGGCCTTCTCGAAGCCCGGCTCGACGGAGAGCGCGTCGAGCAGCGGCGGCCACAGCGAATCGGCCGCCGACTTCAGCGCGGCGGCGACGCCCGCTTCCTCGGCGCGCAGCTTGGTCAGGCGCGCATTGGTCTTCTGCAGCGCTTCGATCGCGGTGGCGTAGCTGGCTTCGGCGGCCTCGCGTTCGGCCGCGCGGGCCTTTTCCATGTCGAGACGTTCCGCTTCGGCCCTGGCGACCGCCTGGCGTGCAGCATCGGATTCGTAACGCTCCGCCTCGCGGGCCGCTTCGATCGCCTCCTGTCCGCTGATGCGCGCCTCTTCCAGCGCAGCGCGGGCGGCTTCGAGCTCGGCCTCGACCTCCGGCAGCGCCGGCAGGTTGGAGAGTTCGGTCTGGAGCTGCTGCTGCTGCGCGTTGACTTCGTCACGGCGGGATGACAGCCGGCGCAGACGATCCTGAAGCTCGGCGATTTCGCGCGAAACGCTCTGGCGCAAGGCCTCGTCGTCGGCGATCTGGCGGGTCAGGCGATCGAGCTCGACTTCGGCCACGCCGGTCTCGCTGCGCGCGGTGTCGCGCGCCTCCTCGGCGGCGGCGGCACGATCCTCCTCGCCGAAACGTTCCTCTTCGAGACGTTCGCGCTGGGCGCTGAGATCAGAAATCGCGGCTTCTGCGTCGTTCTTGCGACCCTGTTCGCGTGCCAGATCGTGCTCGGTCTGCTGCAGCCGTCTCTCGGCCTCGAACTGCGCGGCGGCGACACGCTCGGCCTCCGCGGTCAGCGCATCGTGCGCCACGCGCAGGCGCTGCAGCCCCGCAGCGGCGGCGGCTTCATCATTGCGCAACGGTGGCAGCGCCGTCGCGGCCTCGGCCTGCGCGGTGGTGGCGAGGCCGACCAGACGCGTCAGATCGGCGACCTGGGCCTCGGCTTCCTTCAGCCGCTCGGCCGACTGGGCAAGATCGCGCTCGGCATTGGCGAGCTTGAGCGCCAGCACGGCGGCTTCGGCGCGGCGGATATGGTCGGAGAGGTTGCGATATCGGCTGGCCTGCCGGGCCTGGCGCTTCAGCCCCTTGTGCTGCTCTTCCAACGCGACCAGCACGTCCTGGACGCGGGCGAGGTTCTGCTCGGCGGCGCGCAGGCGCAGTTCGGCCTCGTGCCGGCGCGCGTAAAGGCCGGTGATGCCGGCCGCCTCGTCGATCACCGAACGGCGATCGGCCGGCTTGGCGTTGATGAGCGTGCCGATGCGTCCCTGGCTGACCAGCGCGGTCGAGCGCGACCCCGTGGCGGCGTCGGCGAAGAGCGTCTGCACGTCACGGGCGCGAATTTCGCGACCGTTCACCGAATAGGCCGAGCCGTGGCCGCGCTCGATGCGGCGCACGACGTCGAGCTGATCCGTATCGTTCACCGCGGCGGGCGCCGTGCGCGTCCTGTTGTCCAGAGACAGCATGACCTCGGCGATGTTGCGCGCCGGCCGCTGGCCGGAGCCGGCGAATATGACGTCCTCCATCTCCGAGCCGCGCATCTGCTTGGCGGAGGTCTCGCCCATCACCCACTTCAGCGCTTCGACGAGGTTCGACTTGCCACAGCCGTTGGGTCCCACGATCCCCGTCATGCCGGGCTCGATCACGAGCTCGGTCGGGTCGACGAAGGACTTGAAACCGGAGAGCCGGAGTTTGTCGAACTGGACCATTACACCACGCCTGTCTGGTTACTTGCCCGAGTGCCTACTTGGCGAGCTTGGAGAACACGCCGTCGAGTTCCTCGACGGAGCGCGACCCGCGATAGAGCTGGCCATTGATGAACAGCGTCGGCGTCGAGTTGACGCCCATGGCCTCGCCGCCCTTGTAGTCGTTGATCACCGCATTGCTCATCGCGTCGTTGGCGAGGCAGGCCTTGATCTCGTTCTCGCCCATGCCGGCGATGCGCAGCGGCTTGGCGAGTTCGGCCAGCGGGTCGGCTGCCGCCGCCCATTGCGGCTGGCCGCGGAAAATGATGTCGACCACGCCGAAATACTTGTCGTTGCCGGCGCATTCGGCGATCTGCGCCGCCTTGGCGGCGACCTGATCCAGCGGGAAGTCGCGATAGACCAGCTTCACCTTGCCCGTATCGATCCACTTCTTCTTGATGTCGGGCAGGACCTGCGTGTGGAAATGCGCACAGTGCGAGCAGGTCAAGGAGGCATATTCGATCACCGTGATCGGCGCCTTGGGGTCGCCCAGCACGTGGTCGCCGGGCTGGACGCCTTCCAAGGCGGCCTTGTTGGGCGCCGAAACGGCCGCGACCGGCGCGGGCGACGAGGGCGCACGGGTGCCGAAATAGACGCCGGCCGCAATCGCAGCCACCGCCACAACTCCGCCGGCGACGATCAAGATATTCCGCATTTTGCTCAACCCTCTCCACTACATCTTGGGAATTACGCCTGTGGGGAGTCAAACGTTAACGGCCCACCTGTCGTAAAATTGCTGCGATGGCATCGATTCCACCCGGATTGCCGTAACCCTGCTCGTTGATGAACACGGTCGGGGTGGAATTGACGCCCAGCGCCTGGCCGGATTGCACGTCGGCGATGACTTTGTCCAAAAGCCGGTCGTTGGCGACGCAGGCCTGCGCCTCGGCCTCGCTCACGCCCTGCTTCACCAGCACGGTCATCAGTTCGGCCGCCGGATCGGACGCGGTCATCCACTGGACCTGCGTGCGGAACAGCGTGTCGACGGCGGCGAAGAACCCGTTTGGACCGGCGCATTCGGCCAGCAGGCTGGCGCGCGTGGCCAGCGCATCCGAGGGAAAATGACGATGCACCAGCTTCAGCTTGCCGGTGTCGATCCAGTCGCGCTTCAGGGCCGGCATGACCGCATTGTTGAAGGTGGCGCAGTGCGGACAGGTGAAGGACGCGTAGTCGATCAGCACGTTGGGGGCGTCGGGGCGGCCCAGAACGTGATCGTCGGGCAGCGGATCGAGGAACTTCGCCGGCGACCGGGACTGCGCCCGCACATCGTCGACGAGACACAGCGCACCGAGGCCGCCAAGCAGGAATCCGCGGCGTCCGCCAGCGATACGGGCCCCCAACCGGGCCAGCACCGCGCGCAGTTCGGGATCCTCCACCGCCGCCGCCGTGCGACTGGCCATCGCCTGCTCGACGACAGGATCGGGGCGCGGCGTGCGGGCTGCCGGAGGCGGCGCCGAGATCACTCCCTGCACGATCCGCACGTCGTCGATCATCTTGTGCCCGAAATAGGCATTCACCCGTTCCACGATCTGGCCGCTCCTGTGCTGGACTTCCAGGGCAGCGGCGCCGGACACCTTCAACCGAAGTGCCTTGCCGGCACGCGCACCTCGACCAGCCAGCAGCGCGTCGGGCCGCGTCGTGCGCGCCAGCTCCGGCCCGACGACCGCCGGCCAGTCGGCCTTCAGTCGAACGAGAGAGGTGCTGCGGCCTTTCGCCATGCCGGACGTGAGCTTCTGGGCCAGACCGCCGATCGCACGGAAGCCGTTTTCGCGCATGGACCCTTCCAAACTCCGCCCCGTATGGTAGGCCACGCCCTCTCGACTGACCATGACCCACGCCGACCGACTCCTCGCCTGGTATGGTCGACATCGTCGCACCCTCCCCTGGCGCGCAGCCCCGGGGGAACGCACGGCGCCTTACCGTGTCTGGCTGTCGGAGATCATG
>JAGNNA010000253.1 GCA_017990895.1 Reyranella sp. | reverse complement strand
GCCACCGGCGCCGCGCCTTCGACGTCCTCGGCCAGCACCAGGCGCCAGGTCTCCACGAGGTTGTCCAGCTTCGCCGCGAAGAACCCGAGCGCAGACAGCACCTGTGTAGCCAGAGACCCTTCGATCGGGGCACGCTGCAGGACTGCCTCGCGAAGCACGGCAAAGGTCTTCTGCAGGTCGGATGCGGCCGCATGGAGCGCGCCGCCGTGTTGCAGGACCCAATCGGGCAATTCGCCGCTCCGGAAGCGACGGGCCCTCTTTTCCTCGAAGGCCCGGGTTGCATGGATCAGCCGGTACAACTCACCCAGTGCCTCGTCGATGCACCGGGCCTGATCACGGGCCTCACGCAGCAGCCTGTCATCCAGGCGCAGGGCCAGAACGGCGTCGCGTACCGCGTCGCTGGCACCCTGCACCCATTCCCTGGCTCCGCGGAGGGCGTGTCGGGCCGCGAAGTGCTCCACCACTTTTGCCGCCAGGCTGTGCGCCTCGTCGAACACGTAGAAGGTCTCGCTCGCAGGCGGCAGCACGCTGCCAGCCTCCATGTCCAGCGCCGAGAGGACGAGGTCGTGGTTTGCGATCACCAGGTCCGCCACCTTCGCACGCTGGCGCGCAGCATGGAACGGGCAGCGGGAAAATTCGGGGCATCGATTGCCCGAGCATCCCTGGCGGTCGGTCGTCAGGCCGGCCCAGAGCTCGTCGGCGACCGGCACGGCGAGTTCGTCCCGATCGCCGGTCCAGCGTCCGCTCTCGAAGGACTCGGCCAGGCCGACCACGATCCTGCGCTGGCGGCGCAGCGCCACCTCTGTGGCTGCGGGGCTGGCGCTGTGAACCTGCCCTTGCAGGTCACCGTGCTCTTCCCTGTTCTCGTCAGCCAGCAGGTCCTGCTGGGCCGCTGCCGTGGCCGCGGCAATCATACGGGCCGTGCAGGCGTAGCGACGCCGGCCCTTCGCTACCGCAAAGCTGAAGTCCAGCGGAAGCAGGGACTGCAGCATCGGGGCGTCCTTCTCCGCATACTGATGCTGGAGCGCGACCGTCGAACTCGACACGACGAGGCGCTTGCCGAGCGTGCGTGCCATCACCAACGCAGGAACCAGCGCTCCGAAGGACTTTCCCGTTCCAGTGCCAGCCTCTATCACCGCGATGTGTTCGCCCTGGCCGCCACCACGGTCATCCGGCTGTTGCCGGCAGCAGGCCAGCGTGTTTGCAACAGCAGCGACCATCGCGAGTTGGGGACGCCTCGTCCTGAACCCGGCGATGCCGTCCCGCAGCGCATTCATGCACTGCTGGACGAGGTCCTTGTCGGTGTCGGTCAGCATGGGACCAAGCTACGGTTCAGCCCAGCGCTATCAAGTCCTCCGTCCGGTACCCGGGACCACCCACGCGCGACAGAACCACACGCCTGGCCGACCACAGCGCGTCCCACTTGCTCTTCGTCCTGATCGTCGGATTCCGAGAGCTTTGCAGCGGTTGCTACCTGTGACTGTCGAACATTGGATCCACGGTGTCGGCCACATTGCTGCCGTTCCCGCTCGATGGCGGTCGGGCCACCACCGACGGGTATATGGGAGCCTGCGGACACAACTGGCGACCACCGCGGCGACGCAAAGTCCCGGAAGGCCACAACCGCCTCCGACATCCTCCGGTGCCGGAGGCTAGGCCAATGACTGCCCCGCTGGGCATCGAACAGTCACTGCCGACCCACTGCGGTCCTACAGGCATCGCATATCGACGCCTCAATGCAGACGTCGACAGACCGATCAGGTCGGAGATCTATCGCGGCCGGTCAACTCGGCGCTTTCAGCGGTGACTTTGGTGTTGCCGCTGGTCGGCATTCGCATCACGCCGGCCGCATCGCGCCCGACGGTCCCTCAGTACCGACCCCCGACCCCGGCCCTGAGACGAGACGCTGACCAGCGCGATAGATGCACCTGACGCGGATCAGAACGGCAAGTTGGATTCAAGCATCGGTGGCGCGGGTTCGTCCGCCGCCGAAAACACCCGCTGGATTTCCTTGAGCTTTTCCAGCAGCTCATCGAAGGTGACGATAGCCACATCCTTGGTCGAGTTCCGGAACAACTCCAGAGACTTCCTCTCGTCCTTGCTGGTCGGAGCCGTGCCGACGATGACGATGCACTGGATCGAATACGGATGCACGTTTGTTAGGCCGGACTCATAGGCCTTCTGCGTGAAGCTGTTTTGCAGGCGGTACTTCTGATCGAGCACCTGTGAGATCGATCCGCTCACTTCCGTTGTCGGTGCGTGCAGATCAGCCCTGTACGGAAGGGTCTTCAGGAGCGGAGTGTTCGGGCGCTTGATTTCGATCAGCGCCAGATTGCCCGTGTAGCGCTGGGCCAGCAGGAAGTCGGCGATCTTCTCGCCTGCACCGCGAATCGTCGCACCGCCGACATAGGCCTGATCCTGAACGAGGAAGACCGGGTACGCAAACGCAAGGCTGAGGATGAAGGGGTTCGTCTTCAGGAACTCCTGCCATTTCGGTTCGGTCAGGTTTTTGGCCAGCATCTCCTCGAACTTCTGGATCAGGGTGCCGAGCGTGACCTTTTCGATATCTGATCGCAGGGCCAGCAACGCGTCGGCATCGGTCTTGGCGATCTCTTCCTTGTCCATTGTGATGATCGACATCGCAGCTTGCCGGTCGCTCCGCGAGAGATTCGAGCGCTCGCCGGCGATCTTCACTAGCTCGTAGATTGCGCCGGGTCTGATCTTCTTCGTCCTCAGCGGAAAATCGGCGGGCACGACCACATGGAGCAGATTGGTGTATGCAACAAGGAGTTTGTCTTCGAGCGCCTCCCGCTGATATCGGCGCGCGATGTTGTCGATTGCCCGGCGCAGCTGCTCGAAGCGCTTGACCCCAAGACGGTATGTTGGTGGCGCGACCGTTGTCTCGGCACCTGTCGAAATCACGAGTTCGGTTATGCCAGGGATGTCGTCAACGGCGTTGACGAAGAAGCGGTATTCCCACTTCAGACCAAGCCCGTACTGGAACTGTTTGGAGAACCCGGTCGGCAGGCCGAGCAACAACTCCTCGAAGTCGCCCGGCTCGGAGGGCAAGGGCCAGGCATAGTCATCACGCTCAATCGTGATGGTCCTGAGGCTGTCGTGTCGGGGCTTCAGATAGTCGACCACGCCGCGCCGGACGTTGATCGGGAACATGCGCAGCGCGTCCTCGCTGACCGTCGCCAAGAGCACCTTGTCGCGCGTCGCCCCCGGCCCGGAGTCGTTGACTTCATAAGACGCCTCGCTGATCGCCACGTAGTACGCGTTTACGCAGGGCTTGCCGTCGAGGGTTCCGTTCTCGATTTCGAGCACGGGGTCGAAGGGGCTCGCTGATGGTGGAAGTGTCGCCATGAATTGCCGTCGCTGTTCGTTGTTATGTTGTCGCCCTATGGACGCGCCTGCGGCGCGAAAGTGAATCGGCTCGAAGGCGTCCCTGCGAACAGCTCAAGCAGTTATTCGCGGTCCGCGTCTCGCCTCACCAGTACGTGAATGTCCGGCTCCCAATCGCCGAGGATGGCGAAGTGCACCTTCTCGGTGTCGAGCGCTGCGAAGGCCTTGCTCAGGCCGTCCTCGTTCTGCTGAATGTGCGTCGCGATCCAGACACCCTGCAGTTGCTCGTCGGGATTCGCGGGCAAGAATTTCCCGTCGTGGCTGCGAAACAGCAGCGCAGGATCGTGCTCCGGCTTCGGCATCACTTTGCTGCCGTCATCCCGCGACATCTGTTCGATAAAGTCCTTGCTGCGGCTCTTGACATCGAGCATCACGCGGCGGTCCGGCGCGTGAACGACCCAATCGACGGTGCTGTTGCCCGCACCGAGTCCGCGCACTTCGAATTGAGCGGCCAGGTCCGGTTGCACCTTGCTGCCGGGAATCATCTCCGCAAGGGTCACGGCATGTCGCTCCGGATCATTCAATCGCGCGTAGTACGCCGCGCGCTCTTGCTCGGAGAGCCTTGCGTTGGCCGTGACGATGGCGCGGTGCAAGTGGTCAACCGGGACCCACATGTGGGCACCCCAGACCAGCGTCCGGTCGATTTCGAAGGGGACGCCGAATTCATAGCGCCATAAGCCGGTCAGTTTGTCGAGGAATGCTCCCGCATCGATCAACGGTGCAGGAATTGCCGCGAAGGGTTCGGTCGCCTGCTCGACTGACAGGCCTTGCTCCCGTGCGCGCTGAAGAAGCTGATCCTTCAATGCGCCTCGGTCGCCGACAACATGCGGGAAGACTTCATCGATCATCATCATTGCGTCCTCATTGCAATGTCGCGCCGACCAGTTCGACCGACGCTCTGGTCACCGCCGCCACGTCTTGCAGGAACGCATTCCTGTCCGGCGATGGCGTTACATCGGGCACCGGCGCGGCAACGTCATAGACCCGCTCGGCGATGAGCTTGGCGCGCCGGAACGTCGAGCGCGGACCCGATTCGTCGTAGGCGTTTCGCCATTCGGGCAGGCGCTCGGATTTCACTCGGCGCGCGGCGAGGTCGAGCAGGCGGCGGCTGAGGTCTTCGGCGATAGCGTCGAAGATGCTCTGCTTGTCGTCGTCGCTCGGCTCCGGCCCGTCCCATCCAACCGGGTTTTGCAGCAGTACATAGAGCCGCTGTTGAAGTTCCCGCTTCAGGTCGGCTACGGGATGCAGTGTGTCGTAGTGGTCAGCGATCCCCGTCGCGAAGCGGCGGCTCAGAGCCTTGACACGCTGCCAAGGCTCCTTGTCGGCACCCTCCAGACGACGACGCCAGCCGGTGTTAAAGGCCACTGCCGCGTCTCTGACAGCCAGCACGAGATTCATGCGGTCGTAGATCGGGCGCGAGTCAATCGGCTTCGGACGCTCGACGATGCGGTCGATCATTTCCAGAAGCTTGCCGAGCTGGCTGGCCGTCCTCTTGCCGTCCTTCGATTCAACATCCAGCTTTTGATCGAGGTCCGCGAGGAAGACCCGTGATGTTTTAAGGCGTGCGCGCAGAGCCCTTTCGGCGAACGGGCCGAGGTCTTCGCCGATGGCGGAAAGCACGTTCTCCGCCGATGCCAGAACATGCTGGGAACGGGCCGAAGGGTTCGGCAGGTTGTCGCCGCTGACCTTGTCGAAATGCGTAAAGGCAAAGATCAGTTTGGCCGAATTCCCCGAGGAGACGAGGTCTTTCATCGCAGCTACCGGCGCGGCAAGCATCGGCTGAGTCGCGTTGTCCACAAGGATGACGGCATCGACCATGTCGATGCGCTTCGAGAGCGCCGTCGAGATCGTGGACATCGAGCGCGGCGTGTGGCCGAGGCCCTCGCCGTCAAGCAGGACGAGCTTCGGCTTGTCGTTCGGCCACGCGGGGTAGAACGGGCCCGCCACACGGACCCCGTTGACGAGCGGGGTCAACAGCGTGCCGAAGAGCGGCGCGTAGTTCGAAGCGAAGCGGGAGATTGCCGCGATAAAGGCATCGCGATCGCCGGTCTCCCACGTCCAGGTCAGCGGCCAGCCGACCTTGGTCTTCTGAAGTTTGCCACCCGGCAAGAGCGCAAACCGCTCTTCGATCTCGTCCATGACGGCATCGACGACCTGCTGAAAGGTCTCGTCGTCGCGCGTGCGGTTATCGAGCTCTTCTTCGAACAGCTCGTCGATGACGCGCTGGTCTTTCTCGTCCGTTGCGTTCAGTTCGGTGCGGAGCGATTCGCCGTAGCGCGCTGCGATTTCCTTGACCGAGGCCAGGGCCGACGACAGCACGTCGTTCGTACGCTTCAGGAGGTCGCCGCTTTCGGCGTCGATGTCGCCGTTGCCGTCGTTGTCGAAGTCGCTCGTGTCCTTGACCGGGCCGTTGCCGAGGACGTAGTTGAAGCGGAAGCGCTGATTGACGTGCGTCAGCAGGCGGCGCATCTGGTCGGAGTCGGACTCGCTCCGATATGCCGCAAGCACGGCGGCGGATACGCATTCCTTCAGGTGTTCGCGCACGTCTTCCATCGGAAAGAACGTGACCACGGCGCTGAAGAGGCCTTCTTGCAGCACGACTTCGGTCTCGTGGACCGTGGTCTTCGCCGTGGAGGTCGACGGGAAGCGCTCTTTCGCCGGGTCCGTGCCCATGATCTGGCGCAGAAGCGTCGTCTTCCCGGCGCCGGTGGTGCCGAGGAACAGCGCACTGCGGTAGTCGCTGGTTTGCGATGAGGGAAGCGCGATCACGCCGTCGCGCAGCGCGAGGAAGTCGGTCTCGCCGCCTTCGAGCTTGTAGAAGAAGATATCGACCACGCGCGCATCGAAGAGGACGAGCGCCTGCTCGCGTGCGCCGAGGTCCCAGAGCTGCGGGCTCGCCAGCAGCGTGTTCATCTGGTCCCGCAGCGTCGCCGCTTCGGTCTCGTCGTCCGTCTTCAGGCTCTGGCGGACCCGCAGGCCTTCCTTGCCGGTGGTGGGGTCCGTCCGCTTCGGATGCCGGAAGATGACGGCCCAGGTGTTACGCCCTTGCGTCCTGCTCAGGCTCGCTGAATAGAAGTTGTTGCTCATATCGCCTCCGTTGTTCCGACGTTGTTCCGGACTGGTGAGACGGGAATGTAGCGAGCCGAATCCTGGCTGTCAACAGAACTCGGCACAACTCAGGAACAACGAAGAAGGCAGCGGTTCGGTCGATGTAGCGGCCACAGTCGGCCATCAGGGCGCGGCGCTTTTCCAGCATCGTCCCGCGCTGGTAGGCGCCCTCAACCTTGTCAGGCAGGCGGTGGTCCAGGGCGGTGCTTTCGCCAGCACGGCCCGGCGCTGGCTTGCCGAGGCACCAGCACCTGGCGCGCTGCGCCGCTCAGCACGCGACGGATACCGGGCCTGTTGGGCCCGCCGCGCGGGCCGGGCTGGGGTTGCGCGCTGTTCAGGGGTCTGACGCGGCCGGCCGTGATCCGCTACTTCCTCGATCGAACCAGGGGCAGCAAGGCTATCGACGAGGAACTGTGGCGATACGACCAGCTGACGACCCGGCAGCCCGGTGCTGAATTCGCACCGCTGCACTTCCTGTCGGCCTGCAGCCCGATACGCCCATTCTCTGGTTCTTGACCAGACAAGTCGGCGAATTGCAACACCGTGCTTCGCTCCACAGCGGCTGATCGTGACCGTCAGGTCCTGGCCGTCCAGCGAAACTCGCCGGTGCGGATCGGCTGACCGCTGAGGACGGTAAACCGGTCAGCCGATTTCAAAGTGGTACCGTCCCGGCGCACAGTAGTCATCGGCTGCCCGGTCAGTCCAAGCGCAATGATCTGGACGGTGCCTCGGGTGCTCGCGATTTTCCGTCTCCAGATGACGTCCTGATAAGAACACCTTTCAGGGCGTCAGAAGCAGGCACAGGCGACGTGCGTCAGGAAGCGTCGCGAAAGAACCAGGGGTCGGACGTCCTCATCGATGTGCAGGCAGCGCTGGCATGCTCTTGGCGGTCATCCATACCCACGCAGCAGGCAGGCCGGCCAGCACC